>JAITCV010000103.1 GCA_031282905.1 Azoarcus sp.
GCGTTCTCGAACCTTTTGATGATTTCGCCCATGACTTCTTCGTGGGAATATCCCTTGGCGATGGCAAGCTCACAGCAGGCGTCGAAATAGGCGTCCAGTACGATGGATTTCAACTTGAAATAGCTACGGCGCGGATTCTTCATGTTCGCAACTCCTCACGCGATCAACTTCAATGACTTGAGATCATGCCGCAGTAGCTTCGCCTCTTCCTCCGTGATGTCGGACAGAAGCGCCTCCCAACCACCATAGGTGTCAATCCGCGACTGGATTATAGAACGGGCATTTTTTCCCGTGTCCGGATACCAATTAGCCTCCAAACCCAAACAAACTACATCCGTCATGATCTGCTCGACAGGATTTGAGGCGCAATCAAAGTGGTATCCGACAGCACCAAGCACTGCGCCATGATGCCAGCCAGACAACACAGCATGGGTTCGGCAAAAATCGAAATATATCTCCAGCACCCATTTCTTGAGTGTCATATACGTTTCACGTTCCGTGTCTTGCATGGTCAGTACTCCTTGTCTTCAAGAGGCTGTGCGCTCGTCGCCGCGCGAAGCGTTCAGGTCGAGATCTCGACAGGCTTTCAATTTGCTTCGCCGTTTGGATTACCACGTCGGCCAGTAGGGAGAAACCGTTGTTTACTCCTTGCCATGCACCATGACACCGGCGTTGACGCCGATGCCCGGGCAGGGCCGTTTTCGGCTTCGAGGGGATTTTGGCGGCGGGGAAGACGTAGGGCGCGATCGCCGCGCCCACGCGCGCCAGACCGGATCGGGCGCGCTGGAGGAGGGAAGCCACCACCAGCGCAGGTGCCATGGATTGCTTTTCTGGAAAAGGCAGGAAAGGCAGGAGATGCCCAGTTCGCCTCTACCCCACGTTCAACCGCTCCGCCGCGCCCCGGAGCTTGTCTCCAGCAGAAGTCTGCCGGACATAATCCTTCAGCTTGGCAAGCGACAAACCACACTTCAGCCGCTCTTCGAGCAACTCCAGCAAGGGCAGCAACGCGCGGGCAATGTCGGGTATGCGCTCCATGGCCTCGTTGGCTGTGCCTATCTTGAGCTGCAGGAGCACGTGGTCGATGCTGACCGTCTGTTTGAGATAGAGCTCGATCACCGCATAGTCGACTTCGCCCTGGTCGCCGACGATACGGTTGCCGCCTGCATCGACCCCCTGTTGGACGCGCTGCGCCGCGATTTCGATCAATTCCTCGACGCCTTGCACATTGTCGTTCAACGAACTCGACACGCCGATGGTCATGGTGATGCGGATGCGTTCGTCACGATAAGTCATCACCAGCTTTTCCATCGCCCTTTGCAGGCGCATGGCAAAAGCACAGCAACCCAGCAGTTCGGTGCTGGGTGACAGCACCGCGAAACGCGCGCCCGAAATCTGGGTGACGGTATCCTCCCGTCGTACCTTGGTGGCAAGAATCTTGGAGAGCTTGCGGGTGATCAACTCGGCGACGTGATGACCATGCCATTCGACGAGCTGGTCGTAATGGTCGATATCGACCACCATCACCGAAATATCGCCCATATGCCGCCGCGCAAGCGAAAGCTGCTGTTCGGCATTGAGATTGAGATAGGACGGCGTTGCCAGTCCGGACACCGGATCGACCGGCGTCTGGGCCGCCAGCGCATTCCGGCTGACCGCCAGCTCATGCCTGGCTTCGACCAGATGCATCAGCGATTCAAGCCGGGCAGTCAATTCGGCACAGCCCGCTCCCTTGGAAGCAAAGTCGTTCGCGCCGAGTTTCAGCGCCCGCTCACGGGCAACGTCATCCTCGTCGCCAGAGATGATGATCACGGGCAATTCGCTGATACGCGGCACCTTGGAACTGCGGATGCGTTCAAGCAAGCCAAAACCATCGAGCCGGGGCATGCCAAGGTCGGTGAGCACGCACTGTAGCGACGGATCGACCAGCAACGCCTCCCAACCCGCCTCGCCGTCTGCTTCCTCGCGGATTTGAAAACGGTTGCGAAGCTGCTTGGTCAGCGATGCGCGCACCATGCGCGAATCATCGACGATCAGGATTTTCGGCTGCGTCGTCATGTTGGCAACGGTCTGTTGATCGCCCATGTTCCATTCATCCCAGGATGCGAACCACGGTCCGCCCCTTCGCCTTGCCTTCGATGAAGGCGGCAAAGGCGCCCGGCAATTCGTCGAAACCGATCACCCGCACGAATTCATCCAGATGACGAGGCCGCAGATCGGCGGCCAGGCGTTGCCATACCCGCTGGCGCAAGGCCGGACTTGCATAACCAGAGTCGATCCCGAGCAGGCTGACCCCGCGCAGGATGAACGGGAACACCGTGGTCGCAAGCTTGAAATCCGCGGCATTGCCGATGCTCGCCACCGTGCCTGCCTGCTGCATCGTCGCCAATACCCAGGCCAGGATGGCGCCGCCGACGTTGTCTACCGCGCCTGCCCAACGCGCCGCCTCCAATGGACGCGCCTGGTCGAATTCGATGTCACCGCGCAGCAGGATGTCCGCCGCGCCGATATGACGGAGAAAATCCGTTTCATCCGCCTTGCCGGTGAGCGCGGTCACGGCATAACCAAGCTGGGCCAGCATGTCGATCGCCAGTCCCCCGACCCCGCCGCTGGCGCCCGTGACGATCACCGGGCCGTTGGCGGGCGCCAGCCCGTTGTCCTCCATACGCACGATGCCCAGCGCGGCGGTCAGCCCCGCCGTGCCCAGCGCCATCGCCCGCAACAAATCGAGCCCCGCCGGCAGCGGCACCACCCAGTCAGCCGGAACACGAGCATATTCGGCATATCCGCCGTGGTGGGCAACGCCAATGTCGAAACTGGTCGCGATCACCGCGTCGCCCGTCTTGAAACGCGGGTCGCCGCTCTCCACCACTTCGCCGGAAAGGTCGATTCCCCCCACGCAAGGAAAACGGCGAATGATTTTGCCTGCTCCGGTCGCGGCGAGTGCATCCTTGTAGTTGATGCTGGAGAAATGCACGCGGATCAACACCTCACCCGCGTCGAGCTGCGCGGGAGATATGCTGGTCAGCGCGCCGCTCACTTTGCGCGCATCATTCCGCTCGATGACAAAAGCCTTGAAGGAATCCACTGCTATACTCCTTTCGTGAGATGGATGTTTTTTACGGAAAAACCGCGAATAGAATCATGGGTTCGGATTATAGCCTTCTTCCACCTTGCCTCTGTTCAACGGCTTCAATTCGTACCATCGGCAACCGATAATCGACGCCATGCCTCTTTTATGGAATTTCCATCATGCCCGTGCTCACGCAAGCCCTGCCCTCGGTCGATGCCTATGTCGACTTTTTCTCGCGCCAGACCTTGCCGGTATTGCGCCGCACGGCCAACGAATTCACCCGCATGGCCCAGAATCCGGAATATGTCGGTCACAAGGAGATCGCCTCCACCGTCCTCTCCGACCCGCTGATGACCATGCGCCTGCTCTCCCATATCGAAACCCACCGCGCCAACTCGCAGAACCATGACATAGTCACTGTACACGGCGCGTTGGTGATGATGGGGATCGAACCTTTTTTCACCGCTTTCCACGACCTGCCCACGGTCGAAGCCGCGCTCGCCGCCAAACCGCAAGCCTTGCTGGGGCTGCTCAAGGTGGTGGGCCACGCGCGGCAAGCCTCGCATTATGCCCACGACTGGGCGGTGGTACGCCACGACCTCGATGTCGATGAAATCACCGTGGCCGCGCTCCTGCACCAAGCCACCGACATGGTTTTCTGGATTTACGCCCCCGAGCTCACCCAGCGCGTCTACAACATGCAGCGCGCCGACCGCAAACTGCGCAGCACGGTCGCGCAGCGGGTCGTGTTCGGTACCACCGCCCATGACATGCAACTTGCCCTGATCCGTGCCTGGCGCCTGCCCGAACTGCTCGTGCACCTGCTCGACGAATCACAGGCCGCGAACCCCAGGGTACGCACGATCACCCTTGCCGCCGATTTCGCCCGTCATGTCGCGCAAGGCTGGCACAACGCCGCCCTGCCCGATGACGTCGCCAACCTGGACGCGCTGCTGCGCATCCCGCCCGAAGCGCTGCTGCGCCGCATCGGCGCGCCGAAAGAAGCCTGGCCTCGGTTGCTCCCCGCCGCTCAGGCTGCCTTGTCCGCGTCCTTGTCCTGATGCGGCCTTCTTGAAATAAGAATGCACAAGCAGTCAAGAAATATTCATGATGGCGCATTTGCCATATTTTGCACATATTTGCTTGATATGGTTTCCATTCTTGAGGGTCTATTCAATGGATTTTTCAATAAAAATCCAGTTGAATTTTCTTTGTCACAAATAGAAAATTCTGTTGTATCAATACTTTCTGAGAAATATTTCAACCAACTATGGAATGGTCAACTCAATAAAAAAAGAAATCCCCCGGCTCTGCCGAGGAGAAAGTAAGTGTTTGACATTTATGGACGCCCATCAGTGAAACGATCGGAGTGAGCGGCCAAGCACGCCACTACTGCGAATCGGTGGGCAAGTTTAATGTTAAAAGCATATGAATTGCATGAATATACATATCAACAATTCTTGGTTAAGCATCGCTATTTTTCTTGTTTCCATTTGCCGGCAAGCATTAATATACTTATAGGTTATATCAACAACATGAGTGGTCGGTTTCCATGAATTTTCCTACATTGTTGTATCGCGCGGGACTTGCCTTGGCGTTGCTGTCTTCCGTGCCCGTCGCCCAAGCCGAATCGCTCAAGGTCGGCTTCATGCCCATCGGCTCCCACGTCAAATTCATGATCGCCCAGGAACAGGGCTATTATGTTCAGGAGGGATTGGAGGTCGAACTCATTCCCTTCATCAATTCCGCCGATGGCCTGACCGCGTTGACCAATCATAAAATCGATGTGGGATCCTTCGGTACCTCCGCGCCACTGCTTCATATCGCCAAGGGCAGCCAGATCAGGATCATTGGCGGCATCACCAGCGGCGGCTCGACCTTCATTGCCCGCCCGGAAGTTGCTGCCACGATCAAATCCCCCGCCGATTTCAGGGGCCGGAAGATTGCCACGGTGCGTCTTTCCACGGTCGATGCCGTGCTGCGCGGCGCGCTCAAGGATGCCGGACTGGACTGGAAAAAGGACGTGCAGATTTTCGAATTGAAAAGCGCGCCCGCCGTCACCGAGGCGGTGAAATCCGGACAGGTCGATATCGGCGCGACCTGGGGGCCGCACGATTTGCGCGCCCAGGCCGAAGGCATGAAGGTTCTTTTCTATTCCGACGAACTTTATCCCGCGCATGTTTGTTGCCGCCTGATTACCAATGATCGCGTCGATTCGGCGACCAACGTCAAGCTGTTGCGCGCGCTGTTGCGTGCCGAGCGTTTCGCCGCCGAAAACCGCGAGGGCACGCTGGATGCGCTTGCCAAATACGTCAAACTCGACCGCCCCGCGCTGGAAAAGGATTTCTATGATCCTCATAAGGAAAACAGCACCGATCCTTATCTGAAAGGGCTGCGTCAGTTCTGGACAATCATGAGCGACAGCGGTTTCATTGATACCACCGGCAAGAATATCGACGATGCGGTCGTGCTCCAGGATTACGAAAGCGCGCTGCAAAGTCTGGTCAAGGAAAATCCGCAGGATCCGTATTGGCAAAAGCTGGTGTTGGATTTCAAGACCAAGAACGGGGCCTGATCATGAGCAACAGCCAGGATAGCCTGAGTTTCGATTACATCATCGTCGGCGCGGGCAGTGCGGGATGCGTGCTTGCCAACCGCCTCTCCGCCGATGGTCGCCATCGCGTGGCGTTGGTCGAAGCGGGCGGCAATGGCCGTCATCCTTCGTTTCATATTCCTGTCGGTTATGTCTGGAATCGCGCCCATCCTCGCGGTAATTGGCTTTATTACACCGAACCGGAAGAATCTTCCGGCAATCGCAAAATCCTGTGGCCGCGCGGCAAGGTGCTGGGCGGCAGTTCGGCGATCAACGGTCTGCTCTATATCCGGGGCCAGGCGCGCGATTACGATGAATGGCGCGACCTCGGCAATCCCGGCTGGGGCTACGACGATGTATTGCCCTATTTCCTCCGTGCCGAGGATCAGGCACATGGCGCGAATACGTGGCACGCGGTGGGCGGGCCGCTCCACGTATGCGATACCGAACCACATCCGCTCTCCAGCGCCTATATCGCCGCGACACGGGAGGCGGGATTTGCGCTGCTCGACGATTTCAACCGCGATCATCAGGAAGGCGTCGGTTATTTTCAGAAAACGGTGAAAAATGGCATCCGCTGGAGCACGGCGAACGCTTATCTCAAACCGGCGCGCCAACGTCCCAACCTGCATATCTTCACCCGCGCCCATGCGCTGAAACTGGAATTCGACGACGCCCGCGCCAGCGGAGTGCTCATTCGTCATCGGGGCGCGGACAAGACGCTCAGGGCGGGGCGCGAAATCATCGTCGCGGCGGGCGCGATCGGCTCCCCCGCCTTGCTCCAGCATTCCGGGGTCGGCGATGCCGATCACTTGCAAGGGCTGGGCATCGCGGTTCAAAAACATCTGCCGGGCGTGGGACGGAACTTGCAGGATCACTATATGGTGAG
>JAITCV010000109.1 GCA_031282905.1 Azoarcus sp.
TGATCTCCGCTTCGCTTACGTCGAGTTGCGTGGCTACGATCTTTCTGACGCGCTGTTCGATGTCGCTCATGAACGAACTCCTTCCCATGATGGGTGTAAAAAACCTGTGCATTCTACCCAAAAGGCCAAGATTCGCCATTACGGACGAAATCATGACATATGCATACCACCATTGACGTGCAGGGTCGAACCGGTGATGTAGGCGGCGGCAGGGGATGCCAGGAAGGCAACCGCGCTGGCGATTTCTTCCGGCCGGCCGAGCCGACCCAGCACGATATTGTTGAGGAGCGCAGCGCGCGCGGCCTCGGGCAGGCTCCGGGTCATGTCGGTGTCGATGAATCCCGGCGCCACGCAATTCACGGTGATGTTGCGGCTGCCAAGCTCGCGGGCAAGCGCCCGGCTCATGCCCGCGACCCCGGCCTTGGCCGCGGCATAATTGGCCTGGCCCGGATTGCCGGTCGAGCCGACTACCGAGGTGATGTTGATGATGCGGCCCGCGCGCGCCTTCATCATGCCGCGCATCACCCGTCTCGATAAACGGAATACCGCCTTGAGATTGGTGTCGATCACCGCATCCCATTCTTCGTCCTTCATCCGCAACGCGAGGTTGTCGCGGGTGATGCCTGCGTTGTTGACCAGGATGCCGATCACGCCGAATTCCTGTTCGATTTCCCCAATCGCGCGCTCGCATGCCGCAGCATCGGTAACGTCGAACGTTATACCCTTTCCTTTCAGGCCAGCGCCGGCCAGCGTCGCGTCGATTTCAGCCGAGCCGTCTTGCGAAATCGCCGTGCCCAGCACCGTTGCCCCCAGGCGACCGAGTTCAAGCACCACCGCGCGCCCGATGCCGCGTGAAGCGCCGGTCACCAGCGCGATCTGTCCTTCGAGTGAAAAACCCATGCTGTTCACCTCACCATGGTAAGCATCTGTTCCAGGCTGGCGGCGTCGAATACCGCGCCGCCGCCCACGTTCTTGTCGATGCGCTTGCTCATGCCGGCCAGCACCTTGCCCGGGCCGCATTCGATGACATGCGAGATACCGCGCGCCGCCATCGCCGTGATCGACTCGATCCAGCGCACCGGCGAAAACGCCTGCCGCACCAAGGCGGCGCGAATTTCCGCCGGATCGTCGCAGACCGCGACATCGACATTGTTGAGCACGGCAATCGACGGTGGCGCGATGTCGATGCTTGCCAGCCGTTCCTCCAGCCGTTGCGCCGCGGGTTTCATCAACGCGCAATGAAAGGGTGCGGACACCGGCAACAGCACCGCGCGTTTGGCGCCACGCGCCTTGGCGGTCTCGATGGCGCGTTCGACCGCCGCGCGCGCGCCGGCGATCACGATCTGGCCGGGCGCGTTGAGGTTGGCGGCTTCGACCACCTCGCCTTGCGCCGCTTCGGCACAGGCGGCGCGCACGTCCTCGATTTCCAGTCCGAGCAAGGCGGCCATCGCGCCTTCGCCTTCCGGCACGGCTTCCTGCATGGCCTGGGCGCGGAATCTGACCAACGGCACGGCATCGGCGAAGGCGATCGCCCCCGCCGCGACCAGGGCCGAATATTCCCCCAGGCTGTGACCCGCCACCAGCGCGGGACGCGGCCCGCCAGCGGCCAGCCATGCGCGATAAACCGCCACGCCAGCGGTCAACATCAACGGCTGGGTATTGACCGTGAGCGCCAAGCGCTCGGCAGGCCCCTCGGCCGCCATTTGCCACAAATCCTCGCCCAGGGCATCTTGCGCCTCGGCGAAAGTCTCGCGGATGACTTTTGATTCTCCAAAGCCCGCCATCATGCCAACGGATTGCGAACCCTGACCAGGAAATACCAGCGCGAAAGCCATTGTTTCTCCGTGTGACTCAAAAATCGAACAGCGCGGCGCCCCAGGTAAAGCCGCCCCCGACGCCTTCGACCAGCACGCGCTGGCCGGGCTGAATCTGGCCGCTGCGCACCGCGTGGTCGAGCGCGAGCGGAATCGACGCCGCCGAAGTGTTGCCATGGCGGTCGACCATGGCGACCACTTTGTCCATGGCCAGCCCCAGTTTCTTCGCCGTGGACTGGATGATGCGAATATTGGCCTGATGCGGTACCAGCCAGTCGACACTGGCGGCGCTCACCCCCGCCGCCGTCATCACTTCGCCCGCGACTTCACTCAACACCTTGACCGCGAATCTGAACACCGCTTGTCCGTCCATGCGCAGGAAAGGATCGCCTGTCACCCGGCCGCCCGCGATCTGGCCGGGCACGCACAGGATGCCGTGATGGCTGCCGTCGGCGTGCAGCACGCTTGCCAGCAGACCAGGACGGTCGGCGGCTTCCAGTACCACCGCGCCGGCGCCGTCGCCGAAAAGCACACAGGTGCCGCGGTCGTTCCAGTCAAGGATGCGGGAAAAAACCTCGGCGCCGATCACCAGCGCGCGCTGGTTGGCGCCGGTGCGGATGAACTTTTCCGCAATGTTCAAGGCATAGACGAAACCACAGCACACCGCTTGCACATCGAATGCCGCGCCGCCATTCCCGATGCCGAGCCGCGCCTGCACCAGGCTTGCCGTGCTCGGGAAGATGTAGTCCGGTGTCGAGGTCGCGACGATGATGAGATCGATGTCATCGGGCGCGCGCCCGGCCGCAGCCAACGCCTGCTGTGCCGCGCGCACGGCCAGATCGCTGGCGCTCACCCCGCTTTCCGCCAGATGGCGGGCGCGGATGCCGGTGCGGGCGAAAATCCATTCGTCCGAAGTCTTGATGCCCCGCGCGACCAGATCGTCATTGGTTATCGGTTCGCCGGGCAGATAACTGCCCGTGCCGGCAATCCTGGCATGCACCCTGTTCACACTCATGCTGGAACCCCGGCGGCGGTCTCCGTGTTGGAGACCATCTTGCGTTCGATGCGCTCGATCAACTGGTTGGAGGCCGCGTCCGCCGCGCGCCCGATTGCCTGTTCGAACGCGAAAGCGTCCGCCGAGCCATGGCTTTTCACCACGACGCCGCGCAGACCGAGCAGCACCGCGCCGTTGTAGCGGCGGTGATCGACCCGGCGCTTGAAATTTTTCAGCACGGGCGTCGCCGCCAGCGCCATCAATTTGGACAAGGGCCCGCGCGTGAATTCCTCGCGCAGGAAAGTCATCAACATCTGCGCCAGACCTTCCGAAGTTTTCAGCGCGACATTGCCGACAAAGCCGTCACAGACCACCACGTCGGTCATGCCCCGGTAGATATCTTCGATATTGCCGTGGAAGTTGAGTCCGCTCGCGCGCAGCAATTCGGCGGCCTGCTTGGTTACTTCGTTGCCCTTGATGTCTTCTTCGCCGATGTTGAGCAGTCCCACCAGCGGGCGTTCGATGTGATCGACCGCCGCCACGAGCATCGCGCCCATCACGCCGAACTGGAGCAGGTGTTCGGCGCTGCAATCGACATTCGCACCCAGATCGAGCGCATAAGTCCGCCCCTTGAGTGTGGGCAATACCGAACATATCGCCGGGCGATCGATGCCGGGCAGCATCTTGAGCACGAAGCGCGCGGTCGCCATCAAGGCGCCCGTGTTGCCCGCCGATACCGCGGCCTGCGCCGTGCCCGCCTTGACCAGATCGATCGCCACCCGCATGGAGGAATCTTTCTTGTTGCGCATCGCGCTCGCGGGTGCTTCATCCATGCCGACGACTTCGGTCGCGTGGCGAATGGACAGGCGCTCGCCCGCCGTAGACGCCGCATCGCCCAGCAATGGCGTCAGCGCCTCTTCGCGTCCGACCAGGATTACCCGCATGCCGGGATGATTACGCAAAAAAGCCAGCGCGGCGGGAACGGTCACGTTCGGCCCGTGGTCGCCCCCCATGCCATCAAGCGCAACGGTGACACTCATCGTTTTCTCGCGTACTTGCATGTTCATGTATTCAGAACATGCTCAAAAAGAAAGCGGACGAAAAAAGCGGCGCGGACGCATTGCGTCCAGCGCCGCCGCTGAGTAAATCCGCCGTGCGGATTTACTCGCCCTTGGCCTTGGCGACTTTCTTGCCGCGATAGTAACCACTCGGACTGATGTGGTGACGCAGGTGCACTTCGCCCGTGCTCGTCTCCACGGCCAGCGCCGGCGCGGTCAAACCATCATGCGAACGGTGCATGCCACGCTTGGAAGGGGATTTTTTGTTCTGTTGGACAGCCATGAAACACACTCCTGAAAAAAACGATTCACGAAACCTGGTTACCGCCTTCTTGCAGCCAAGGCGGCAAAAGGCGATTCCTTTTCCACCCCGTCCGCCGGACGAAGCGAAATGCAATCTTCTTCATGCCTGGGCGCGAACGGCAAGGTGAGAATGATCTCGTCCTCGACCAGCGCCAGCACGTCCAATTCGCCGCCGTCGCCGACTTCGATCTCATCGACCTCGTCATCGTCATCGAGCAGTGGCGGCTCGCCGACCTTCACCGGCGACAGTACCACATCGATGGCAAGCGGCCACTCAAGCTCACCCAGGCAACGCAGACAACGCAGGATCATCCGTCCGTCGATCTTCAGCCTCAGCCGGACCTGGTCATCGACATCGAGACTGCCCGCCAGACTCCAACTCAACGCGCCATCATCGCGCGCCAGTTGATCCGCAAGCCGACCCAGGGCAGCCAGTGGCAATTCACCGGCGAGTTGCCGAGCCTCCCGCGCAAACCTGAACACATCGGCAATGCTTTGCTTGGACATAATCGGCGGATGTTATTATGTTTCCCAAACGATGTCAAAAATCCATATCAAGTGATGCTTCCATCGGAAGCACCGGAAAATGCCCGCGCCTCGCCTCATCCTCGCGTCGACCTCGATCTACCGCCGCCAATTGCTCGAACGTTTCCAATTGCCATTCGATGTCGTGCGCCCCGATGTCGATGAGACGCCCTTGCCCGGGGAACCCCCCGACGAACTTGCCCGCCGCCTCGCGCACGCCAAGGCCGGCTCGGTCGCCCATGATCATGTCGACGCCATCGTCATCGGCAGCGATCAGGTTGCCGCCCTGGGGATGGAGATTTTCGGCAAACCCGGCTCATTTGATGGCGCGGTTGCGCAACTCCGCCGCATGAGCGGCCAGCGCGTGCTGTTCCATACCGCGCTCGCCGTCATCAACGGCGTCACCGGACGTTGCCAGCTTGCAAGCGTACCGACCCAGGTTCAATTTCGTCTGCTCTCGGACGCCGAGATTCGCCGCTATCTCGACCGTGAAGCGGTGCTCGATTGCGCGGGCAGCGCCAAATGCGAAGGACTGGGCATCACCTTGCTGGAAGCACTCAGCGGCGACGACCCCACCGCCCTCATCGGCCTGCCGCTGATCACACTGAGCCGCATGTTGCGCGCCGAAGGGGTCGAGTTGCCATGAACGACACCACCAACGATATCACCGACGAGACCGCCCCGCCGCGCGGCGCGCTGGTACTGATTCCCGTTGCGCTCGGTGAAACGCCATGGCCGGACTTCCTGCCCGCCACCGCGCAACAGCGCCTTGGCACGATTCGCCATTTCGTGGTCGAAAATGCCCGCGCCGCCCGCGCCCAGCTCAAACGGCTCGATTTTCCCGGCGCACTGCGTGACACCGACATTCGCGAATTGGCTGCCGATGCGCATGAAACCGTGCTCGACACCCTGCTTGCCCCCGCGCTCCACGGCGAAGACATCGGCCTGATGTCGGATGCGGGCTGTCCGGCGATCGCGGATCCCGGCGCGCGCCTCGTCGCCCGCGCCCATGCCCTGGGCCTGCGGGTTGTGCCCCAGGTCGGGCCTTCCTCCATCCTGCTCGCCCTGATGGGCTCGGGGCTCAACGGCCAGCGCTTTGCCTTTCACGGTTATCTGCCGGTCGCCGACGCCGAGCGCGATCATCATATCCGCGCGCTCGAGGACGAATCCCGCCGCCGCGCACTCACCCAGATTTTCATCGAGACGCCTTACCGCAACGAACGACTGTTCGCCGCCTTGTTGCGCGTCTGCCAAGCGCGTACCCGTCTTTGCCTGGCCCGCGACCTCACCACGGCAGACGAGTACCTGCGCACCCGCAACGTCGCCGACTGGAAGCGCGCAGCGCCCCCGCCACTGGCCCGGCGTCCGGCGCTGTTCCTGTTGCTGGCGTAGGGGCGACGCATGCGTCGCCCTGACGAACAACGCCCTGACGAACAAATGAGCATCGAATACTGCATTCGTCATTGCAAGGGGTGTGGCGGCGCGCCTTTGCCGCCGTCCGTTCAACCTGTTTCCTGACATCTGTCCCTGTCTCCTGAATTTTGTCATGCCGCCTCCCGCACTGCTCCACCATCTGGTTCTCACCCACGCCATGCGCGCCGCCCCCGCCCTCAAGGCGGACGGCACCGTGCTCGCTTACGCGCGCTTGGCCGGAGACATCGAGGCTTTCGCCGCCGGGCTCATGAATCTGGCGCTGCCACGCGGCGGACGGGTCGCGGTATGGCTGGACAAGCGCGCCGAAACCGTCATCGCCTGTTTCGGCACGGCGGCGGCGGGCGGCGTGTTCGTGCCGGTCAACCCGGTGCTCAAACCCGCCCAGGTCGGCCACATCCTGCGCGACAGCGGCGCCATGGCGCTGGTCACCAACGCCGAACGGCTGGCCACGCTGGATGACACACTCGCCACTTGTCCGGCACTGGCCCATGTCGTCCTCGCCCCCCCGCCCACCCGCCCGCCCGCCCACCCCGCCCAC
>JAITCV010000027.1 GCA_031282905.1 Azoarcus sp.
CATGCGGCCCTGGAACCAGGCGACCGGATGGCCCGCCGCGAGAATCCCGGCGACACGTTCCGGCACGTCGTCGATTCTCTGCCAGTTCATTTCGATGCCGTGGCGCGTCTCGAAACGGGTAATGGCAGCGATCACCTCCTCGTTCGAGTATTCCGGGCCGAGATAGACGTGTTCCATTTTCTCCACCGGCACGCCCCGGCATTGCGAAACATACGCCGCCGCGCCCACCGCCGTGCCCGCGTCGGAAGCGGCGGGCTGGACGAAAAGCTCTTTTACGTCCGGATGGGCGATGATTTTCTGGTTCAACTTCACGTTCAGAGCGCACCCACCCGCGAAAGCGATCCTGCCGGTTTCGCGCAGGATATCGCCGAGATAATGGTCGATCATCTCCAGCGACAGTTTCTCGAAGAGGGCCTGCATGCTGGCGGCGTAGTGGATATAGGGTTCGTCGGCCACGTCGCCCTCGCGCCTGGGGCCGAGCCATTCCACGAGCTTGGGCGAGAAATAATAGCCCTTGCCTTTTTCCTTGTAGCGCCTGAAGCCGATCACATTGGCGTAATCGGTATCGACGATGAGTTCGCCGTTCTCGAACTTTGCCAGGCGGGAGAAATCGTAACGCGACGGATCGCCATACGGAGCCATGCCCATGACCTTGAATTCGCCGTCGAGCATATCGAAACCCAGATATTCGGTGAGCGCGCCGTAAAGGCCGCCCAAAGATTCCGGATCGTAGAACTCCTTGATCTTGTTGATTTTCCCGTTCTCTCCCCAGCCAAAAAAAGTCGTGGCGTACTCGCCCTTGCCGTCGATGCCGAGAATGGCGGTCTTTTCGGTGAAGCCGGAGCACAGATAGGCACTGGCGGCGTGCGCGAGGTGGTGCTCCACCGGCTGGATCGGCGTTTTCCGAAGGTCAAAGCCGAGTTGCGTCAAACACCATTCGATGCGCTTTTTGTAGCGCCGGTAGCGCCGGTTGCCATTCAGGAGCGCGTCCAGCGCCCGGTCGGGCGCGTAGGCGTAGCGGCGGGCGTAATGCCAGCGCGCGGGGCTGGAAAGACTCACCGGCGCGAAAGGAATGGCGACGGCATCGACTTCGGCGGGTTTCACGCCGGCCCAGTCGAGGCAGAACTTCGCCGCCTCGTAGGGCATGCGGTTCTTGGCGTGCTTATCGCGCACGAAGCGCTCTTCTTCGGCGGCGGCGACGAGTTTACCGTCGATGTAGAGGGCGGCGGACGGGTCATGGCCGACGGCGCCGGAGAGACCAAGCAGGATCAGGGGCACGTCGAACTCTTTCGCGTTGGGCGCATGGGGCATCTCTTTCGATTCCGGGCGGTCGCGGATTTTTCCGCCGGGGCAAGGCGGTAAAGTATACCAGCGTGCGCTTTCGTATCTTGCATGGCGAGGCCGCCGATTGCTTTGCGAGTATTCCTTCGCGCCGGAAAATCTCGCAAAATGGCGTCCCTGGACGATGTCCACTTTTTTACGACCCCTTCGTGGATGGTAATTCGATGGAAGATTTCATCAACGACCGCTGGCGTTCGATTCTGGCCTTCAACGGGCTTGACGATTTCGAAGCCTTGTGGCACCTGTCGGCCGAGTGGTTCGAAGCGCCGAACCGGCGGCGAGGCGGATGGAGCGGCGTGGCCCGTTGCGAGCTGCCGTTGCCGGAAGGCGGCACCGCCGCGATTTTCCTCAAGCGCCAGGAAAACCACGGCACACGCTCGCTGCGCCATCCTCTGGACGGCGTGCCGACCTTCCTGCGCGAATTCAAGGGGATCATGAACTATCGCCGGCACGCGATTCCTTCGCTGGAGCCGGTCTATTTCGGCATGCGCGGGCGCGGCAAGAGTCAGCGCGCCATCCTGGCGACCGAGGAATTGGCCGGCTTCGCCTCGCTGGCGGATCTGGAACAACGCTGGGCGCGCGAAGGTGTGCCGCCGCGCGAACTTCGCCTGCGCGTGCTCTACGCGGTCGCGGCGCTGCTGCGCCAGATGCACGAACGCAAGTTCTGCCATCGCTGTTTTTTCCCGAAGCACATTTTCATCCACGTGACGTCGGAGGCAGGCGTCACGGCGCGGGTGGTCGACCTCGAGAATTCACGCAGGCTTCCGCTGCGCGTGCTATGCGCCCTGCGCGACCTCTATTGCCTGAGCCACTATGTGTCGCCGCTCTGGAGCCGCACCGACCGGCTCCGGCTGCTCATGGCCTACCTCGGCCTGCCGCGCCTCTCCGCCTACGCCAAGTACCTGTGGCGGCGCGTCGCCGCCTACTCCGCGCGCAAGGACGCGGCGCGCGGCAAATCTTAGAACCTGTTTATGATCTGGAGCATGAAAACTTGCCAACATCGGAAACAAATCCGTGGCGCACCGACCCACCGCGTAGGTCGGGCATACTTGCCCGACATGAGGCCGTTGAAAAGGTGCCTTCGCTTGTTTGAATTCCCCATGTCGGGCAAGTAGGCCCGACCTACGTAGCCAATCAGCGCGCCATGGGCTTGTTCCAGAGGGGGCCGGAAATAAGATTATAAACAGCTTCTGACATCCGCCCCCCTGATTTCAGCGCACGACCAGGAAATCGACGACGATGCCGGCGAAGATGGCGGCGCCGACCCAGTTGTTGTGCAGGAAGGCTTTGAAGCAGCGCGCCGGTTCGCGTTTGCGGATCAGGGTGTAGTGGTAGACAGCCAGCGCCGCCGCCACGCCCAGCCCGGCGTAAAAGGCCCAGCGCGCGTGCATCTGGCTGCCTACCCAGGCGATCAGCGTGAAGGTCATGAGGTAGCAGCCCATGACCGCGGCCACGTCGAAGCGGCCGAAGGTGATCGCCGAAGTGCGGATGCCGATCAAGAGGTCGTCGGCGCGATCGACCATGGCGTATTCGGTATCGTAGGCAATCGACCAGAACACGTTGGCGAGCAGCAGCACCCAGGCCGCTCGTGGAATCGTGTCGAACCGCACGGCATAGGCCATGGGGATACCGGCTCCGTAAGCCAGGCCCAGCCAGGCTTGCGGCACGGCGAAGAAACGCTTGCTGAACGGATAGCTGGCGGCCAGGAGCACGGCCGGTACGGACAGGGCGGCGACGTGCCAGTTGCGCAGCGCCAGGACCAGGCAAAAGGCGCAGACGAGCAGCACGGAAAAAAGCCACAGGGCTTCCCTGACCGAAACATCCCCGGTCGCCAGGGGCCGGTCCCGGGTGCGTTCGACGTGCGAATCGAACTTGCGGTCGGCCAGATCGTTGATCACGCATCCCGCCGAACGCATCAGCACCGTCCCCAACGCGAAGATCCACACCACGCCCCAGTCCGGCGTGCCCCAGGAAGATAGCCACAGCGCCCAGAGCGTCGGCCATAGCAGCAACATGATGCCGATCGGCTTATCCAGGCGCATCAATCGCTCGTAAAGATCGAGCTTTTCATGAATTAGAGCTGTATTTGTCACAGTTTTGTCACAGAAACGATAAAACATGGGCACTATT
>JAITCV010000077.1 GCA_031282905.1 Azoarcus sp.
GCGTGGCGACGCCGCTCAAGGTCGATGCCACCAACATGCCGCCCCAGGCGACGACGGATGGCATCGGCGCGACCGGCTACGGCGCGACCCTGTCGGTGAACCTCGATTCGCGTGAGGAAGTTCCCGCCACCACGCCTTTCGATTCCAGCAATGTGACCAGCTATAACGATACGACCTCGATGCAGGTGTTCGATTCGCTAGGTAATCCGCACACCATGAACGTCTATTTCGTGCGCAAAACGCCTATAACGAATTGCGAATGGGATGTGTACGTGGAAATCGATGGCAGCCCGGCGAACACGACCCCTGGCACGCCCTTCACGGTGACATTCGATGAGTATGGCAAGCCGTTGGCCACGGCCAATCTTGTGCCCGTCAACTACACCCCCGTAGGGACGGGCGCGGCCGATCCGCTTGAATTCAGGCTCGATCTCTCCAATACCACCCAGTACGGTTCCGATTTCGCGATCTACAAACTGAGCCAGGTCGGCTACACCACGGGCGAACTGGCCGGGCTGACCGTGAACAAGGAAGGCGTGATCCAGGGGCGTTATACCAACAACCTGACCCTCGACATCGGCCAGGTCGCGCTGGCCTCCTTCCCCTCCAACCAGGGGCTGATTTCGCTGGGCAACAACCAGTGGGCGGAGAGTTACGACTCTGGCCAGCCCATGATCGGCAAGCCCACTACCGGCGTACTGGGCACGCTGAGCGCGGGCATGGTGGAGGAATCCAACGTCGATCTCACCCAGGAACTGGTGCAGATGATCATCCAGCAACGCAACTACCAAGCCAACGCCCAGACCATCCGCACCCAGGATCAAATCCTGCAAACACTGGTGAATCTGCGCTGATCAAGTTGAGATAGGGGAGAACCATGGATCGCGTCATCTACACCGCCATGACCGGGGCAAAAAGCACGCTCGGCCAGCAGGCCGCGGTGGCCCACAACCTCGCCAATGTCGATTCCACCGGCTTTCGCCTCGAAATGCACAAATTGCGCGCGGTGGAAGTCCAGACCCAGGCGCTGCACACCCGCGCCTTCGTGGTCGACGCGAGCGTGGCGACCGATTTCACCCCGGGGCCGATCAAGTTTTCCGGCCGTCCCTACGATGTGGCGATCCAGGGCAAGGGCTGGCTCGCGTTGCGGATGGCCGACGGCACGGAGGCGTACACCCGGGACGGCAGCCTGGAACTTTCGCCCAACGGCGTGCTGCAATCGCACAGCGGGCTGCCGGTGCTGGACGAGGGCGGCGCGCCGATCACCGTGCCGCCCGACACCGAAATCGCCATCGGCGACGATGGCACGATCTCATCGATCCAGGATGGCATCGTCAACCAGGTCGCCCGCCTCAAGCTGGTCAATCCGCCCGAGGCCGATCTGGCGCGGGGCGACGACGGCCTGTTCCGCCTGCGGCAAGGCGGCGTGGCGGCGATGGACGAAGCGGTAAAAGTTGCCGGTGGCTATCTCGAAAGCAGCAACGTCAACGTCGCCGACCAGATGGTGCAGATGATTTCACTGGCGCGGCAGTTCGAAATGCAGACCCGCATGTTGAGCACCGCCGAACAGGACGACCGCGCCGCGACCCAGATTCTGTCCGTGCGCGGATGAACGTAGAGGGCGGCAAGCTGCCGCCCGCCCCGGATTTCTGTCCGCGCGGATGAATCACAAACAAGAATAAGCACGGTTTTTGCGTGTTTGCTCGCGGGATGACGGCTTGCCGCTCCGGCGCACACTGATGTCAGACAAGGAGAAAAAATCATGATCCGCTCACTATGGACCGCGCGTACCGGCCTGGATGCCCAGCAGACCTCGCTGGATGTGATCTCCAACAATCTCGCCAATGTGTCGACCAATGGCTTCAAGCGTCAGCGCCCGATCTTCGAAGATTTGCTCTACCAGACCATTCGCCAGCCCGGCGCGAATTCGACCCAGCAGACCCAGATTTCCAGCGGCTTGCAGATCGGCACCGGGGTGAGGACGGTGGCGACCGAGCAGATTTTTACCCAGGGCAGCCTGCAACAGACCGGCGGCTCGCTCGATATCGCCATCCAGGGCAATGGCTTCTTCCAGATCGCGCTGCCCGACGGCACCACCGCCTACACCCGCGATGGCGCGTTCCAGATCGACAACCAGGGCAACGTGGTAACTGCGAGCGGCTATCCGCTGGCCGACAACATCAATATCCCGGCCGACGCGCTATCGATCACGGTTGGCAAGGATGGCACGGTGAGCGTCTTGCAGCCGGGCAATCCGACCCCGGTGCAGGTCGGTTCCATCCAGATCGCAACTTTCGTCAACCCGGGCGGGCTGCAACGCGCGGGCGAAAACCTGTTCCTGGAAACCGCCTCCAGCGGCGTCGCCACCCCGGCCCAGCCCGGCACCAATGGCGCGGGGGTGATGAACCAGGGCTATGTCGAAAATTCCAACGTCAACGTCGCCGAAGAGCTGGTCAGCATGATCGTCACCCAGCGCGCCTACGAATTGAATTCACGGGTGATCACCACCTCCGACCAGATGCTTGGCCGGCTCACCCAGCTTTGAGGGCGGATCATGAAAAACACCGTCTTCCCCTTGCTGTTTGCCGCGCTCGCGCTGTCGGGCTGCGCCGCCATCCAGACCACGCCGCCGACCGCGGTGCACCAGCCGATGTCGGTGCGCCCCGCCGAGCAGCCGCGCGCGGTGGCGGCCAATGGCGCGATCTACCAGCCCGGCATGGGCCGCACTCTGTTCGAAGATCGGCGCGCGCGCCAGGTCGGCGACACCCTCACCATCAACCTGGTCGAGCGCACCAGCGCGCAAAAGAGCGCCAACTCCAACGCGACGCGCGGCTCCAGCCTCACCGGCAGCCTCGGCGCATCGGCCAACACGCCGTTTGCCGGACTGGATGGATGGAAGGCCCAAGCCGGGGTGGATTCCGAATTCACCGGCTCGGGCGCGGCGGCGGCCAACAACGTGTTTACCGGCACCATCACCGTGACCGTGATCGACGTCCTGCCCAACGGCAACCTGCTGGTGTCGGGCGAAAAAATGCTGGCGATCAACCAGGGCAACGAATTCATCCGTTTCTCCGGCGTGGTCAATGCCCACCACGTCACCTCCACCAACACCGTGCAATCGATCCAGGTGGCCGACGCGCGCATCGAGTATCGCGGCAGCGGCTTCATCGACGAATCCAACACCATGGGCTGGCTGCACCGCTTCTTCGCCGCCGTCCTGCCGTTCTAGTTTCCAAGGACAGTCGATATGCGGCGGCGGAGACCGCCGGTCAAAGCCGCGACCCAATCAGTATGGGAGAAAATCATGTTCAAGGCACTGGGGAAAATGATGAAATCATTATGCGGCGGCAAGGCCGCCAGTAAGATACTGTCCTCTGTCCACTGTCTTCTGTCCTCCGTTACCCCGGTCCAGGCCGAACGCATCAAGGACATTGCCTCGATTGCCGGGGTACGGGACAACCCGCTCGTCGGCTACGGCCTCGTGGTCGGGCTGGACGGTTCGGGCGACCAGACCACGCAAACCCCATTTACCGTGCAGAGCATCGTCAACATGCTCGGCAACCTCGGCGTGACCCTGCCGCCGGGCACCAATCTGCAACTCAAGAACGTGGCCGCGGTGATGGTGACCGCCAACCTGCCCGCCTATGCCCGGCCGGGACAGGCGATGGACGTGACCGTGTCATCGATCGGCAATGCCAAGAGCCTGCGCGGCGGCACCCTGGTGATGACCCCGCTGAAAGGCATCGACGGCCAGATCTACGCCATCGCCCAAGGCAACATGATCGTCGGCGGCGCGGGCGCGCAAGCGGGCGGTGGCGCGGCGCAAACCATCAACCACCTCTCGGCCGGGCGCATTCCCGGTGGCGCCACGGTCGAACGCGCGGTCCCCGCCACGGTAGGCGAAGGCGGCACGATCACCGTCGAACTGCGCGACACCGACTTCAGCACCACGCGGCGAGTAGTCGATGCGATCAACCGGATCGCGCCGGGCGCGGCCCAGGCGCTCGACGGACGCAGCGTCCTGGTGCAGGCGCCGACCGAACCATCGGCGCGGGTAGCGTTCCTGGGCCGGATCGAGAGCCTCGATGTCACCGCCGCGCAAGCGGCGGCGCGGGTCATCGTCAACTCGCGCACCGGCTCGGTCGTGATGAACCAAAATGTCTCGCTGCAAAACTGCGCCGTCGCCCACGGCAACCTGACGGTCACGGTCGATAGCCGGACAACGGTCAGCCAGCCCGCGCCCGCCTCGCTCGGCAACACCGCGCAGACCCGCAGCGGCATGGTCAACATCGACCAGGAAGGCGGCGCGCTGATGGAAATCCGTGGCGGCGCCAAACTCTCCGATGTCGTGCGCGCCTTGAACGCCCTTGGGGCGAAGCCACTCGATTTGGTCAGCATCCTGCAAGCGATGAAAGCCTCGGGCGCGCTGCGCGCCGAACTCGAGGTGATTTGAACCGGAGGAGGCGACCATGAATGCCAATGCCCAACTCAACACCCTCGACCCGCGCTCGCTCGGCGACATCCAGCGCCTGGCGCGGGAGCGCGGCGGACAATCCGACGAAGCCCTGCGCGCCGCCGCCAAACAATTCGAAGGGCTGCTGCTGCAAATGATGCTGAAATCGATGCGGGCCGCGACGCCCGCCAACGATCTGATGGACAGCGACCAGACCCGGCTCTATCAGGAATTGCTCGACCAGCAAATGGCGAGCAATCTGGCGCAATCCGGCGGCACGGGCTTATCCGAAGCGCTTTTCCGTCAATTGGGCGGCGGCAAGGAAGCCGCGTTCTCCGCACAGGATGGCGCTTTTCCACTCAGCAAGGCATCCCGCTATCACGGCAACGCCGCCGCGCTCGAAGCGGTCAACCGTGCAAACCAGCAAACCGCCGCGCTGACGGCCAGCAAACCAGAAGACAAATCCGCAGCGGTCACATTGACTGCCATGATCGATGCCGTGCGCACGGCGGGAAGTGAAATAGCGACCCGCGCGCGCGAATTCGTCGCCGCAGTCTGGCCGCACGCGTTGGACGCGAGCAAATCCACTGGCATCCCGCCGCAATTCATGGTCGCCCAGGCCGCGCTGGAAACCGGTTGGGGAGAAAAGCAACTCAGGAACAAAGACGGCTCGCCGACCTACAACCTGTTCAACATCAAGGCGGGCAACACCTGGACAGGCCAAAGCACCGTGAAAAGAGTCAATGAATATGAAAACGGCCAATGGACAGCCGAAGACGCCAAGTTCCGCGCCTATTCATCCTATGGCGAAGCGTTCGCCGACTATGCCGGGCTGCTCAATGCCAATCCGCGTTACGCCAAGGTGCTCGGCAGCCGCGACGCCACAAGCTTCGCCCGCGCTTTGCAGGAAGC
>JAITCV010000201.1 GCA_031282905.1 Azoarcus sp.
TCGCGGCAATCGAAGAGGAGCAAAAGGTCAAAGGGGTTGTAGACGGCTTCGCCGCGCCAGTTGTAGCCGTTGTACCAATGGCGGATCTTTTCCCTGTCCAATCCTTCGAGTTCAGGGGCAAAGACGGTATCCACATCGGCATCGGTATAGCCGCAAATATCGGAATATCCGGCATGAAGCGTGATGTCTTTCAGATTGTTGAGGCCGGAAAAGATATTGACCTTGCTGAATTTTGAAACGCCGGTCAGAAAGGCGAATTTGATATGCGCGTCCTGATCCTTGATGACCGAATACAGATCGCGCAAGCCGTCGCGCATTGCGCGGGCGAGATCGGGTTTGGTCAGGTTATCCAGAATCGGTTTGTCGTATTCGTCGACCAGCACGACCACGCGCTGGCCGAATTTGGCTTCGGCGTCTAGAATCAACTGGGAGAATTGCCCCGGGATGCTGGCATCTTCCAACGTCAGACCCAAACGCCGCGCATTTTGCTTGAGCAGTTCGCGGATGCGCACGGCCAGTTCTTCCGCCCGTCCGCTGGAAATGCCCGCGCCGAAACTCAAGCGGATCACCGGATATTGGACGCTCCAATTCCATTTGTCGTGGCAATACAAGCCCTGAAACAGGGCTTCATTGCCCGCGAACAATTCCGCCAGGGTATCCAAAAACAAGCTTTTACCGAAACGGCGCGGGCGGGAAAGAAAATACGCTTTGCCTTCCCGAATCATGCGCAGGGCGAAGGCGGTCTTGTCGACGTAATAGCAGTCGTCCTCCCGGATTTCACGGAAGGTCTGGATGCCGATGGGCAGTTTCTTGCGCGACATGGCAGGCACACGGATTGGATGGAAATGCTGGAATTATAGCGCGCCGAACCTCACACCTGCGACCTGCGGGACAAGCGCTGGCACTGGCAATGAGGGGCCGCTTTGCGCCCCTGGATTGCCACGCCTCAGCCTCTACGAGGGCAATTGATTTGCTCTAAGCTTGAGCCTCGATCGTGGCGTAAAGCACGAAATCCGCGATCAGCGAGTTTTGGCGGCACCAGAAACGATAGCCGGGCACCATCTCCTTGATCATGCGCGGGATGACCCACATGTCCGACAGGCGGTGATAAAGACAAATCGCCAAGCGTGGTTTGTATTCGGTGATTATTCCGCGTGCGCCTTGTAGCACGTCGACTTCCGCGCCTTCCAGATCCATCTTGATGAAATCCGGTTTGACCGCGTTGTTGCGGCACCAGTTGTCCAGGGTGACGACGGGAACCTGGATGGGGGGCTGTCCCTGGTTTTGAACTTGTCCTTCGGCGACTAGACGCGCCGCGGGGCCGTAACCTTCCAGATTCATGGAGCCTTCCGTGGCGCCCAGGCCAATGGGCAGGGTGACGATGCGGCCTTGTCCATATTTCTGGTCATTGCGCCGCAGGCAATCGAGGTGCGCCGGGTGCGGCTCGAAGGAATATACGCGGCCAGCGCCCTGCCTGATCGCCCAAACCGCAGTATCGCCACAATAAGCGCCGCAGTCCAAAAACACATCTCCTTCCCGTACCGTTACATTGTCGCCATAGCGATATTGTTCCAGCAGGAAGGATTGTATGTATCCCCAAACGCCGGAATCTCCTTGTGGGAAATCCAGTTGCGGTACTTCCCCGCTCGCCAGCATGGTTTGCAGTCGTTGTTCCAATGCTTCCCATTCGGCGCGTTTGATATTGCCTTCCGCATCTATCGCCAATTGGTCATTGTTGACGATTTGGCGAAATACCATATACGCCAGTCCGCGCCGATATTGTACGAGGCTTGCTTCATCCTCGAACCAGCGCTCGACGTCTTCGATTTCGTGGCATTGCCCGATCAGGGGGGCGGCTGTTCGGTTCAGCACGTAATCCAGCAATTGCCTGACCCGCTCCATGGCGTAAACACTCATGACAGCCTCCCGAATGCGGGCGCGAATGAGCGGAGAAGATCATAAATTATGCGTGGCTGCGTGGCTGCGTGGCTGCGTGGCTGCGTGGCTGCGTGGCTGCGTGGCTGCGTGGCTGCGTGGCTGCGTGGCTGCGCCTCCATTATTTGAGCGCCAGATAAAAAGTCAAGCCTGCTTGTCATGCTTTGTTGTCTCCAATGATGATTTTCATCTTTCAGGGACATGAATTTGTTTCCCGATGGATGAAAGCGCAAAAAACCGCCTGGGGAGGTGGTTTTTTGCATTTGATGGACTTTGTGAAATTTGTCAGCGTCCGGGACGCATGGCTTCGAAAAACTCGGCATTGCCTTTGGTTGCCTTTACCTTGTCGAGCAGGAATTCCATGGCGGCAATATCGTCCATGCCATAGAGCAGTTTCCGCAATATCCATACTCTTTGCAGGATGTCCGGCTTCATCAGCAATTCTTCGCGGCGGGTGCCGGAGCGATTGACGTTGATGGCTGGATAGACCCGCTTTTCGGTCATGCGGCGGTCCAGGTGCAATTCCATGTTGCCGGTGCCCTTGAACTCTTCGTAGATCACGTCGTCCATGCGGCTGCCGGTTTCGATCAGCGTGGTGGCGAGGATGGTGAGCGAGCCGCCTTCTTCGATGTTGCGCGCCGCGCCGAAGAAACGCTTGGGCTTTTGCAGGGCGTTGGCATCCACGCCGCCAGTGAGCACCTTGCCGGAGGCGGGCACCACGATGTTGTAGGCGCGCGCCAGGCGGGTGAGCGAGTCGAGCAGGATGACGACGTCCTTTTTGTGCTCGGTCAGGCGCTTGGCTTTCTCGATCACCATTTCGGCGACCTGGGTGTGGCGCGTCGGTGGTTCGTCGAAGGTGGAGGCCACGACTTCGCCCTTGACCGAACGCTGCATTTCGGTGACTTCTTCCGGGCGCTCGTCGATCAGCAGGACGATGAGTTCGACGTCGGGATGGTTGGCGGTGATCGCGTGCGCGATGTGTTGCAGCATCACCGTCTTGCCGCTCTTGGGCGGGGCGACGATCAGGCCGCGTTGTCCCTTGCCGATGGGCGCGATCATGTCGATGATGCGGCTGGTGACGTTTTCCTCGCCGCGAATGTCGCGTTCGAGCCGCAGGCATTCGTCGGGGTGCAGCGGGGTGAGGTTTTCGAACAGGATCTTGTTCTTGCATTCTTCCGGCGGACGGCCGTTGATCTTGTCGAACTTGGTGAGGGCGAGATAACGCTCACCGTCTTTCGGAATGCGGATTTCGCCTTCGATGGTGTCGCCGGTGCGCAGGTTGAAACGCCGTATCTGCGAGGGCGAGACATAGATGTCCTCGGTGCCGGCCAGGTAGGAGGTGTCGGGCGAGCGCAGGAAGCCAAAGCCGTCGGGCAGGACTTCCAGCGCGCCGTAAGCACAGATCGGCACGCCTTTGCGTGCGCGGTTTTTCAGGATGGCGAAAACCAGATCCTGTTTTCGCAGGCGATTGGCGCCTTCGATTTCATCCGCGACCGCCATCTCCAGCAGCGCGCTGACGTGCAGCGCCTTGAGCTCGGCGAGATGTAATGCCGGAACGGTCGATTGAAGAGGGGAACCCGTGTTGTCGAACGATTCGTCGATGAAGTCGTCGTCCAGGGGGAGTCCGGGAAGGGGGGGATTACCGTCGCGGTGCCGGGGACTCCGGCGGCGGCCACGCTGCACACCGCGAGAACGGGCCTGAACGGATTCAGGCTTGGAGATTGCTGTCAATGAAGGAAGTCAGGTGAGATTTGGAAAGAGCGCCGACCGTGGTCGCCGCGACGTTGCCGTCCTTGAACAGCATCAGGGTGGGAATGTTGCGGATGCCGTATCTGGCCGGAGTCTCCTGATTTTCGTCGATATTGATCTTGGCGATCTTGAGCTTGCCGACGTAATCCTTGGCGAGGTCATCGAGAAAGGGCGCGATCATCCGGCATGGGCCGCACCACTCGGCCCAATAGTCAACCAGAACGGGGGTGGGCGACTGGAGCACTTCATTTTCGAAAGTGCTGTCAGTCACGTAATGGATATATTCACTCATGGTGTCTTGTAAATTGATGGAAGGTTGCGAACCACTGCTGGGGAAGGCCGGAGAGTGGATACATGCTACATGCAAAAGCGGCACCGCGGAGGCGGCACCGTGAAGGCGCGCAGCCCGACTCTCGATCGACCTTGTTGCGCGTGAAGCCATGCTCATCCGGTTGGATGCAGGCGCTGCGCTTGGTAGAAAGTTTTGCGAAGGTATGCGATGGCGTTCCTGTCGTCAAGGGGATGTTGCGGCGCGCGCGCCAAGATTTTTTCGGATTGTTGCGGGGATGCTTTTAAAAGATGAAAAACAAATATGTTGTCGAGATTTTGAATGCATGCGGGCGTCCATGCTAGACTTGTGCCTCGGCTTGCGCCCAGATGAGGATTTTCCATGTCCGGCAATACCTTCGGTACCCTGTTTTGTGTCACCTCATTCGGCGAATCCCACGGCCCGGCGATCGGTTGCGTGGTCGATGGCTGTCCGCCTGGCCTGCCTTTGGCTGTCGCGGACATCCAGGCCGATCTCGACCGCAGAAAGCCCGGCACATCGCGTCATGTCACGCAGCGCCGTGAATCCGACGAGGTCGAGATTCTTTCCGGCGTGTTCGAAGGTCTGACGACGGGCACGCCGATCGCGCTGCTGATCCGCAACCGCGACCAGCGCTCCAATGATTACAGTGGCATCGCCGATACCTTTCGACCCGGTCATGCCGACTATTCATATTGGCAAAAATACGGTATCCGCGATCATCGTGGCGGCGGGCGTTCGTCCGCGCGCGAGACCGCGGTGCGGGTGGCAGCGGGCGCGATCGCCAAAAAATGGCTGGCGGCGCGTCATGGGATCGTGATCCGGGGGTACATGGCGCGGCTTGGTTCGCTCGATATTCCCTTTGTATCCTGGGACGATTTGGCGGCGGACGGGAACGTGTTCTTCGCCCCCAACGCGGCCTTGCTGCCCGAGTTGGAGGCATGCATGGACGAGTTGCGCTGCGCGGGGGATTCGATCGGCGCGCGGATCAACGTCGTCGCCAGCGGCGTGCCGGTAGGGTGGGGCGAGCCGGTGTTCGACCGGCTGGATGCCGATATTGCCCATGCGATGATGGGGATCAACGCGGTCAAGGGGGTCGAGATTGGCGCGGGGTTCGCCGCCATCGCCCAGCGTGGTTCCGTGCATGGCGATGAACTTGGGCCGGACGGATTCCTGTCGAACAACGCGGGCGGCGTGCTGGGCGGGGTGTCTACGGGGCAGGATATTCTCGTCAGCCTGGCGATCAAGCCGACATCCAGTATTCGCATTGCCCGCCAGTCGATCGATCGCGCGGGCGCGGCAAGCACGGTGAGCACGGCAGGGCGTCACGACCCCTGCGTGGGCATCCGCGCCACGCCCGTGGCCGAGGCGATGCTGGCGCTGGTATTGATCGACCATGCGTTGCGCCACCGCGCCCAATGCGCGGACGTGCGGACGACGACGCCGCGCATCGCCGGACTCGCGCCCAATGGGCGGCAGGCGACGCCCAGGATCGCATCGAAGTGATATTTATTTGGTATAACTCGCGCTGGTGCCGCGCAGGGCCACCGCGTCGCGCATGGCGGGAACTCTTTGCCGCCGCTCTGTCAAATCGTGCTCGGCGGGATGGCGGAAGTTTGACGCCTCTTGCGCGCCCGGCTACCCTTCGCCGCCTTTGTCCAAACCTTGCCAACAGGAAAAAAATCATGATCCTCAAACCGCGATTCGCCATCCTTGCCTTGTTCGTGTTCTTTGTCGCCGGTTGTGCGACGGTGAGCAATATTGGCAAGACACCCGAGGAAATCGTCGCTGCCCGCTCCACCGCGCGCTGGCAGGCCATCATCGGCAACGATTGGAAAACCGCCTATCAGTACACCACGCCGGCTTTTCGCGAAACCCTGCCCCAGGAGCAGTATCAGGGGTTCATCGGCGCCACCGTGATACGAAAGAGCGCCGAAGCCGTGAAGGTCAAGTGTGAAGAAGCGACCGCGTGCGATGTCACCGTGCGCATGGCTCATGAGCCCGTCATGATCCGCGTCGGTGAGATCGTCAGTAACTTTCCCGAACGCTGGGTAGAGGTGGATGGAGAGTGGTACATCTACCACCGCCGCTGATCCCTCGGCTTGTTCTCCCACGAAAAGCCCATCCAGTGTCTGGATGGGCTTTTTGTTCTTTCTTCATACCAAAGTTTTAGCGCATCCTGGCCGATAATCCGATATCCTGAAGAAATCCACTTTACCGCCATAGTCCGCAAATGTCCTTTCGTCATCCGCTTCTCGTTGTCCTGTGCGTCGCCGGTCTGGCTGGTCTGGGCGTCCATGCGTGGCGCGCCAACGGCGCCGCGCCGGCCCCGGCAACGAAAGATGCCGTCGCGCCGGGCGCAGCGCGGCCCGTGTTGGTGGAAGTGGCGGCGGTGGCGGCGCGAACGGTCATCGACGATGTCGCGGCGGTGGGAACGCTGGTTTCCAATCAATCGGTCGTCCTGCATCCGGAAGTGGCCGGGCGCGTGGCGACGATCCGTTTCCGGGACGGCAGTGCCGTCCGTCACGGAGCGGTGTTGATCGAACTCGATTCCGCTGTGCAGCAGGCCGAATTGCAGCAGGCCAAGGCCGAATTGATGTTGGCCGAGGCCAACGCCCGCCGTGTCGAGGATCTTTTCAAAGGCAAGTTCGTCAGCAGCAGCGCGCGCGACGAAGCCGCTTCCCGGCTCGAAGTGGCGCGCGCCTCGGTGGCGCTGGCGCAGGCGCGGTTGGAGCGCACCCGCATCCGCGCGCCCTTCGATGGCATCGTCGGCATCCGCAAGGTCAATGTCGGCGATTACGTCCGGGATAGCGACGCGCTCGTCAACATCGAGGACATCGCCACGCTCAAACTCGATTTCCGCTTGCCCGAGCTCTATCTCGGACGCCTCGCGCCGGGGCAGGCGCTGGAAGTGACCAGCGACGTGCTACCGGACGTCGTTTTTCCCGCCACGATCGATGCCATCGATCCCATGGTCGACGCCGAGGGCAGGGCGGTGTTGTTGCGCGCCCGTCTTGCCAATGACAAAGAGCGTCTGCGGCCCGGCGTGTTCGCGCGGGTGAGGGTGCTCGTCGACCGGCGCGACGATGTGTTGCTGGTGCCGGAGACGGCGCTGATCCCCGCGCCCGGCCAGACGCAGTTCGTCTACCGCGTCGAGGATGGCCACGCACGCCGGGTCGAAGTGAAGACCGGCGCTCGCCGCGCCGCCGAAGTCGAAGTGGTCCAAGGGCTGGCACCGGGCGACCGCATCGTGATCGCGGGCCAGCTCAAACTGCGCGACGGCGCGCCGGTGATGACGGCGGCTGACCGGGGTGGCGACGGTTGAAGCGTGCTTCACGGCAAATTTGAACTGCGGCACGCGCGGACCCCGCCGCCACCTCGAGGACGGAAAAACGGACAGGAAAAACTTCCCGAACGCCATTGCCTGCGGAATTCCGTATCGCAATGACGGTCAAGCTATCCGGCCCTGGAGCGGGGTAACAAATGAATATGTGCAATGAACTACATGCCTCCCGGCTCGGCGCTATCGTTTCGTTCCTCCCACGGCGAATGCGCGTTTTTCGCTCAATCCCATTCCAGACTCCCTCCCGTCTGGTATTCCGTGACCCGCGTCTCGAAAAAGTTCTTTTCCTTTCTCAAATTGGCTTGTTCATCCAGCCAGGGAAGCGTGGCTTTTGCGCCGAGGAAAGGTTCGTCAAGTCCTATCTGGCGGGCGCGGCGGTTGGCGACGAAACGGAATTGGCCCAGGTGCAGGTCGGCGGAATAACCGAGGATCGGCTCCCGCAGAATGTAGTGGGCATAGGCTTCTTCCGCCGCGTCGGCTTCCATCCAGAGTTCGGCGACGGCCTTGGGGTCAAGCACGAGGTTTTCCTCATGCATGAGTTCGCGGATGACGCGCAGGCCGAAGGCACAATGCAGCACCTCGTCGCGCATGATGTACTGGAATTGTTCCGCTGTGCCTTTCATCAAGCCGCGCCGTTGCAGGGCGAAGATGGGCGAAAAGCCGTTGTAGAACCAGCAGCCTTCGAAAATGCCGGCGAAGAAGAGGTAGGAAAGCGCGAATTCGTGCAGCGTTTCCCGGTTGCTCAAATCGAGGTCGGAGCGCAGGATTTTTTCCAGCCGCCGGTTGGCGAGAACGATCTTGCCGTGGATGGCGGGCACCACCCGGTAGCGGTTGTAGATTTCTTCCTGCTCCAGATTCAGGGTTTCGATGCAATGCTGGTAGGTCCAGGTATGCAGGGCTTCCTCGAAGACTTGGCGCGCCTGGTAGATCTGCAATTCCGGCGCGGTCATCTTTTCCATCACCGCCAGCCCGATATTGCGCATGGCAAGGATGTCCGAGGTGGTGAGGTAGGCGAGCACGTTCTCGAACATGTGCCGTTCCGCCGGGGTGAGTTTGTGGTGGTAATCCTGCACGTCCTGCGCCATGTTGATTTCGGTGGGCGCCCAGTGATTGCGGTTGGCCGTCAAGAAGTATTCCCAGGCCCAAGGGTAGCGGAAAGGCGCGAGCTGATTGATGTCGCCGTGACCATTCACCACGCGCTTGTCGGAGGCTTTCACAGGGGCGAGGGCGGGCGCTTCGCGGGCGCCAACCGTGGAGACGGAGACATCATCCCAGTCATCGAAAGGGGCGTTCATCGGGTTCTCCTGGAGGTGAATTGCATCAATTGAAGCTCCTTGTCATGAACTGTGCATGACGTAAATGTTTGAACCGGCGCGTTTGTGGAATCCTGGAAATGTAGTAACGCAACTACAATTTCTTGCGCAAAAGATTTTTCCCATGACCATCCCCGCTGCCTGGTTCCATATTTCCGCCCAGCTTCACATGGACGGCGGCGAACGCCGCCGCAAACTGTCCTCGGTCTTCTGATCAATCACTGGCAAGCTTCGCAATCGGGATCGTCGAGAGCGCAGAAACGCGGCGTGTCACGCGGCGTTTCGTCGGTGGCCAGTTTTTCCGCCTGGGACGCGCCCAGGGTGCGCAGGTAGTAAGTGGTCTTGAGTCCCTTGCTCCAAGCCAGTTTGTAGAGCGCGTCCAGCTTCTTGCCCGAAGGGGCGGCGAGGTAGAGGTTGAGGGATTGGGATTGGTCGATCCATTTCTGGCGGCGGGAAGCGGCTTCCACCAGCCATTGGGGGTCGATCTCGAACGCGGTGGCGTAGCGCGCGCGGATCTCTTCCGGCACGCGGTCGATGCGGGCGAGCGAGCCGTCGAAATATTTGAGATCGGCCGCCATCACCGTGTCCCACAGATCCAGTGCCTTGAGTTCGCGCACGAGGTGGGCGTTGACGATGGTGAATTCGCCGGAAAGATTGGATTTGACGTAGAGGTTCTGGTATTCGGGCTCGATGCCCTGCGATACTCCGACGATGTTCGAGATGGTGGCGGTTGGAGCGATGGCGATGCAATTGGCGTTGCGCATGCCCACCGCGCGGATACGCGCGCGCAAGGCGTCCCAGTCCAACGTGGCGCTCCTGTCCTGTTCGATGGAGCGGCCGCGCTCCGCTTCCAGCAGGGCGATGGAATCCAGCGGCAGGATGCCCTGTGCCCACAGACTGCCGTCGAAGCTGGAATAGCGCCCCCGTTCTTCGGCGAGATCGGTGGAGGCCCAATAGGCCAGATGGCACACGGCCTCCATCGAACAGTCGGCGAAGTTGACCGCCTCTTGCGAAGCGTAGGACACGCCCAGAAGATGCAGGCAATCCGCGAACCCCATGATGCCCAGCCCCACGGGCCGGTGGCGCAGGTTGGCGTTGCGCGCCTTGGGGATGGCGTAGTAATTGAGGTCGATCACGTTGTCGAGCATCCGCATCGCCGTGCCGACGGTGCGCTTGAGCTTTTCCAGGTCGAGCGCGCCATCCTTCAGATGTGCGGGCAAGTTCACCGAGCCGAGATTGCACACGGCGCTTTCCGTCGCCGAGGTGTTGAGCGTGATCTCGGTACACAAATTGGAGCTATGCACCACGCCCGCATGGCGCTGGGGTGAGCGCACATTGCATGGGTCCTTGAACGCGATCCACGGGTGCCCGGTCTCGAACAGCATGAGAAGCATGCGCCGCCACAACTGCACGGCGGACATCTTGCGAAACAGCCGTATCTCTCCGCGCGCCGCCTTCTTCTCGCAAGCGGCATAAGCCTCGGCGAAGTCGCGCCCGTATTTTTCGTGCAGTTCCGGCACCTCGTCGGGGGAGAACAGCGTCCACTCCCCGTCTTCCATCACACGCTCCATGAACAGGTCGGGAATCCAGTGCGCCGTATTCATGTCGTGGCAGCGGCGGCGCTCGTCGCCCGTGTTCTTGCGCAATTCCAGGAATTCCTCGATGTCCAGATGCCAGGTTTCCAGATAAGCGCACACCGCGCCCTTTCGCTTGCCGCCTTGGTTTACCGCCACCGCCGTGTCGTTGACCACCTTGAGGAAAGGGATCACCCCCTGGCTCTTGCCGTTCGTCCCCCGGATGCGGCTGCCCAGCGCGCGCACCGGCGTCCAGTCGTTGCCCAGCCCGCCCGCGAATTTTTGCAACAGGGCGTTTTCCTTGATCGACTGGTAGATGCCTTCCAGGTCGTCCGCCACCGTGGTCAGATAGCAGGAAGAGAGCTGGGGATGGCAGGTGCCCGCGTTGAACAGTGTCGGCGTGGAACACATGAAATCGAAACTGGAGAGCAGTTCGTAGAACGAGATGGCGCGGGCCTCGCGGTCGATTTCGTTCAAGGCCAGCCCCATGGCCACGCGCATGAAAAACACCTGCGGCAACTCGATGCGGCGCTCTTCGATATGCAGGAAATAACGGTCGTAGAGCGTTTGCAGGCCGAGGTAACCGAACTGCAAATCCCGCTCCGGCCGCAGGGCCGCCGCGAGGCGGGGGAGGTCGAATTCGGCCAGGCGGGCGTCCAACAATCCGGCCTCGACCCCCAGCTCGACAAAGCGGGGGAAATACTCCCGCGTCCGTTCCGCCGCCGATTCGGGCGGAATTTCCTGGCCCAGCGCCTCCCGGAACAAGGAGAACAATTGCAGCCGGGCCGTCACCTTGTCGTAGGCCGGGTCTTGTTCGATCAAGGTGCGCGCGGCCAGCACCATGGCCACGTAAACCTCGGACAAGGGCATGCCGTCGTACAGGCTCGCCAGGGTCAGATCGAGCACCGTCCGGGCGGAAGCCGCTTCCAGCCCGGCACAGGCGGCCTCTGCCCGCGCCTGCACGGCCGGGATATCCAGCGGGCGGCGCTCGCCGTCTACCACGATATGCGGAACCGCCGCCTGACCGCTTTTCTCGGCCACTTTCGCTGCGGCGGCGCGTTCCTCCGCCCGGCGCTCGCGGTACAGCACATAAGCGCGGGCCACGTCGTGCTCCCCGGCGCGCATCAAGGCCAGTTCCACTTGATCCTGGATCGTCTCGATATGCACCATGCCGCCGGCGGGATGATGGCGCGTCAACGCCGCTACCACATTGCGGGTCAGCCGCGCCACCACTTCGCGGATGCGGGCGGACACCGCGCCCTGTTCGCCCGCTACCGCCAGGAAAGCCTTGGACAAAGCCAGCGCGATCTTTTCCGGCTGGAACGGCGCGATGCTGCCGTTGCGGCGGATGACCTCCAATCCGCTTTCCGCCACCGAAGCCGTATCGTGTCCCGAAGCGCCGGACTCATGAACACCGACGGCTTCCTGCACGGGCTGGCTGCCCGAAATCCGAGAACTCTGCTGCATTTCGATGACTCTCCAATAATACGTAGTGCATGACCGGGGCGGAAGGAGGGGACTCATTCCGGGAGATATTTCCGCTTCATCAGGCAAGCGCAATGGCAGTTTTCCTGGTTTTGGGGCCGCCTTCCCGGAAAAATCCCGTGGCGGTCTCAAAAGTGTTTTTTGCGGTAAACCGCAAGGTAAAAACCGCCAGCCACAATGCTCGCAATGAAACAGAAAGCCACGGCCCCGTCGCCGCGACGAGAGCGGACTCTAGGACCGTGGGAGGGGGCTTGTCAAGTCAAGAAAATACAATATGTAGTTGCTTTTTTGATTTTTTATACTGTATGTAGGGTTGGTGTCAATTCAGCATGGCATGGTAATATGTATTGATCGTTGCATGAAGTCATATATCTGAAATGTCGAAATCATTGAAATGCTGCTCCGGGCGGCCAGGGGCAAGAAGCTTTCGCGCTTTGCCGTGTACCAATGCGATGCGCGGTTTGTATCTTCCAACCATGGAGAAAAGGGGCGTATGCACTCTTGGCGTTACGGGGGCGATCCGCCCGAAGGTGATCCCAGGCGCGCCAGCGCCTTGGCGAAGGCCCGGTTGCCATAAACCAAGTCCCCATGCTATGATATGCAAATATCAACACTCACGAAGTCGGGAACATCAATGAATATTCTGAAATTCGTCATCATTTCAGTGTGTTTTATCACAAACGCTTATGCGGACCCTCGTGCGGTTGACGCTGAGCAATTTGATATCGCAGGCGTCAAACTTGGCATGAGTTCGGAAGCAGCCGTTTCGGCCATTTCTGCAAAACTTGGCATTGACAAGCGGTCAATTAAATTTGCTGATCCACAGCCAAACGCTGTCACAAACAGCAAAGAATCACCTTACTTTACCGCCAAGACAAGTGGGGCATCCATTACTGTCTATTTTGCCGCAAATGTCCCATATGATCCAAAAAACAAGATGGCAGTTGATTTGATAATCTACGAGCAGCCTTGGAGCTCAGAAAACGCTTCCGCCATGCAGAGTATGGCTATAGAAAAATACGGGCAGCCGTCCAATGGAACAATTAGCCCCGCCTATGATTGGTGCCTTCAACCCAATGATAATCCAGGTATTGGTTGTTTCCAATTCAATGGACCAAAACTTCAGTATCACGGAACAGAATTAAGACCTGAGGATGCTCGGCGTCGACAAGCGGTTTCTGATTTCATAAGCAGGCGCGAGAACTCAAAACCGGTGTTCTAAGCTTGCCTGCCGCTTGGCTTGTCTGTTGGGGAATCTCTGATTCACGCTGTTGGGCTTCGCGTCACGGATAATTTGGAATAATCAGCCATTACTTTTCCAGTTCTGTCCGCAAGAGCGTGCGGAGAATGGGCAAGGCGAGCGCCAGTCCGGTCAATAGCCAGCCGATGGCTTGTGGATTGGCCGGTTCCGGCAGCCAGCGGCCTATGACGCCAAATGTGATGAATACGGCACAGGCTTTTTCCGCCCGGGAAAAATCCCCGCCGCGCTGCCAGCCGATGAGGCC
>JAITCV010000206.1 GCA_031282905.1 Azoarcus sp.
TTCGGTTTTTCTGGAGTGACATCATGCGGCAGAAAATGGTTTGGTGGATGCTATTGTCGGGTCTCCTGGCCTTCGGTCTGGGGTGCAGGGCGGAAGAGGCGGAGAGAAAGGACGCGGAAGCAGCAATCGCATGGGCCATCGAACCGCGTTTCGATGAGGCAGACGATTTCGTCACAAACGATCTGGCACGGAACCGTGATCTGGCACGAGTCAGGGTAGGAGATAAATGGGGCTATATTGATGAGCGGGGCGAGGAAGTCATTGCACCGCGTTTTGACGAGATATGGCATCCTGAGCAGCTCTGGGACCTGGTGGCGGTCAGGGTGGGGGACAAATGGGGCTACGTCAATAGGCGGGGCGAGGAAGTCATTACGCCGCGTTTTGACGAGGTATGGCCTTTTGACGGCAGTGTGTCGAAGGTCAGGATGGGAAACAAATACGGCTGGGTCAGTAATTACAACAGAGACAGAGACGTTGCGCCGCGTTTTGACGAGATAGGAGAAAACGTCTCTGGTTGGGCGAGGGCCAGGGTAGGAGAAAAATGGGGCTACATCAACTCGCAGGGCGAGGAAGTCATTGCGTTCCGTTTTGACGAGGTACAGCGCCACTTGTACGGCGATTTGGTGGCGGTCAGGGTGGGGGATAAATGGGGCTACATCAACACGCGGGGCAAGGAAGTCATTGCGCCGCGTTTTGACGAGGTCAATGACTTCAGAGCCAATGCTCTGCCGCGGGTCAGGGTGGGGGACAAATGGGGCTACATCGACGAGCAAGGCAAGGAAGTCGTTGCACCGCGTTTTGATGAAGTAACGCCCTTCACCAATCGTCTAGCGAGGATCAGGGTGGGGGATAAATGGGGCTACATCGACGGGCAAGGCAAGGATGTCGTTGCGCCGCGTTTTGACGAAGTAACACCCTTCACCAATGGTCTGGCGAGGGTCAGAGTGGGGAATAAATGGGGCTACATCGACGAGCAAGGCAAGGAAATCATTGCGCCGCGTTTTGATAAGGTAATAATGCCTTTCACCGATGGTCTGGCGATGGTCAGGGTGGAAAATAAATAGGGCTACATCGACAAGCAAGGCAAGGAAGTCGTTGCGCCGCGCTTTGACGATGTAGACCCCTAATTCGCCGGTGGTCTGCTGCGGGTCATGGTGGGGTATAAATGGGGCTACATCGACAAGCAAGGCAAGGAAGTCATTGCGCCGCGTTTTGACGAAGCAGGCCCCTTCTTTGCCGGTGGTCTGCTGCGGGTCAAGGTGGGGGATAAATGGGGCTACATCGACAAGCAAGGCAAGGAAGCCGTTGCGCCGCGTTTTGACGAGGTAGAGCCTTTCGCCAATGGCCTGGCGGCGGTCATGTTGAACGGGAAATGGGGCTACATCGACGAGCAGGGCAAGGAAGTCATTGCACTACGTTTTGACAATGTAGGGCAGCCCTTCACCAATGGTCTGGCGGCGGTCATGTTGAACGGGAAATGGGGCTACATCGACAAGCGGGGTGAGGAAGTCATCGCGCCGCATTTTGACGAGATAGTACACTGGCGCTTCCCCAATGGTATGAGGGTGGTCAGGGTAAAGGACAAATGGGGCTACATCAATGCGCGGGGCGAGGAAATCATCGCGCCGCATTTTGACGAGATACGCCTCATCTGCTGCAATGCTCTGATGGGAGTCAGGGTGGGGGACAAATGGGGCTACGTCAATGAGCGGGGCGAGGAAATCGTTGCGCCGCGTTTTGGCAGACTAGGGCGCCCTGCCATCAATGGTCTGGCGAGGGCGAGGGTCAGGGTAGGAGACAAATGGGGCTACATCCGCGTGCCATAGAAGTTTCGTTCATTGGCTTGCCTGCGAATCACACAAGCATTGCCGCATGATTTTCGGTTCTTCGCGGTGGATACAAAGCTCGCTGCTTCCTCCCCTTGGATAAGGCCGCGCATGATATATCCTTGAGTAACGATATGGATTCGGCCATGCTGTGTCGCTGGATATCTGACGAGGCGATACCGCTTGCCTTTGTTTTGTGAGGTGTTTCCATGGAATTCCCGACTGTACGTTTGCTGCGGAAATTGGCCTTGACCGCCGCGATGTCGTTTCTGAGCGGTTGCGCGAGCATGGCGCTGCCAAATTACACGACCGAGGCGGAAACCCTTGCCGCACGCGGCGAGCCGGGTTCGCGCCGGGACAATGGCGATGGCACGGTGACGCTCGAATACAGTACCCAACCCGAGGGTACGAGTTGCCTGATGATCCAGGTCGATGCCACGGGGAAGGTGTTGCGCGTGTGGGACGCGCTTGACGATGAGCATCTCGAGCAAGTGAAACCGGGCATGGACAAGACCGCCGTGGATAGCCTGCTGGGGGCGCGGCGTTCGGAAAAGGTGTTTCCAGGGACGGGCGATGAGGTGTGGGACTGGAAAATCGCGCGTGACGGCACCTTGTTCAAGGTGCATTTCGCCAATGGCCGAGTCAAACACGTCGCGCGCGATTATCCACGCGGCAGCCGGGATGATGGGTGGGGCTGGGATGACTATTGGGGGCCGGGAATCTACTATCCCGCCGCGGCCATTTTCTATTTCTGGTCGCTCGACTGGCGTTTTCGCGGACGTCATTGGGGCGGACACTGGCGGCATGGCGGCGGCGGCAAGCGGCGCTGAAACCGGGCGGATCGACTGGAACAGATCGGCGAATCAATGTGTATATCATACAGCGTTCGTCAAAAGCGAGGCATGGAATCACCACGGTGCCTGCCCCTTGTTTTTGACGAGTGCGAAGCAGTCGTCACTCTGGCGAAAGTTTCAGCAAGAAATGAATAAAAACACTTGCGGGATGGAGCATCCCGACGTTTCCTTGACCCGGTGCGCGCGGCAAGGCCGCAGTGAATCCCCCATGACCTTGAATCCATGACTTCTCCACGGGTTGCCGTGCTGTTGGCAAGCCGCAACGGCGAACGTTTTCTACCGGCGCAACTTGCCAGCCTCGCCGCCCAGAGCCATCGCGACTGGTGTCTGTTCGTCTCCGACGATGGTTCGCATGATGCCACGCGCGCCATCGTCGCTGGATTCGCCGCCGATGTTGGCGATGAGCGGGTGCGGCTCTACGATGGCCCGTGCCGTGGTTTCGTGGCCAATTTCCTGTCGCTCGTTTGTCATGACGACGTCGGTGCCGCGAATGCCGGTTATTTTGCGTTCTGCGATCAGGACGACGTATGGCATTCGGACAAACTGGCGCGCGCGCTCACCGCCCTCGCGGCCGCGCCGCAGGCCGGACATCCCGCCCGGCTTTACGGCGGACGTACCCGGCTCATCGACGAGCAAGGACGCGAAACGGGTCTGTCGCCGCCGTTCGCGGCGCCGCTTTCGTTTGCCAACGCACTGGTGCAGAGCTATGCCGGTGCCAATACGATGGTTTTCAATGCCGCGGCCCGCGAGCTGCTGTGCCGCTGCGGCTCGCCTGAAGGGATCGCCTCGCATGACTGGTGGACTTACCTGCTGGTCAGCGGCGTGGGCGGGCGGCTGCTCTACGATCCCTTGCCCGTACTCGATTACCGCCAGCACGCGGCCAATGCCCAAGGGCATAATCGGGGGTTCGCTGCGCGGTTGGCGCGTTTGCGCGACTTGCTCGCCGGGCGGATGCGCGGCTGGAATGCTTGCCATGTCGCCGCGCTCGAAGCCCATGCCGAACTATTGACCGCGCCCAATCGCGTGGCGCTCGCGCATTTTCATCGCGCGCTCGATGGTTGCGGGCCCGCTGCGGCGCGTGCGCTGTGCGCCAGTGGCGCCCGCCGCCAGCGCGCCATCGACAATCTGGCGCTGTTTTCTTGCGCGCTGTTGGGGCGGCTATGACCGTGGCGGTTCAACCCAGCGACGCGTTGGCGAGTCTCAAGCCAAAACAGATGAAAAGGCCGCCGACGCCGCCAGTCGCGGTGATCGCCAGCCAGTGGCGCTGCCGGAATTGCGCCGCAAGCCTTGCCCCGCCCAAAATCAGGATCGACAGGTAGAGCATGCTGAAAAACTGGACGATGACACCCAGGATGATGAAATCACGCACCGGGTGGGCGCTGTCGGGCGATACGAACTGGATGAAAAAGGACACGAAGAAAAGTATCGCCTTGGGATTGAGCACGCTGATGATGAAGGCGGTGCGAAAAGGCGAGGAAGACAACGCGGACGGCGCGGGGCATGCGGTCTCTTCGGCCAGACCGTGCTTGCGCCACCGCGTCCATGCCGCGCGCAACAAGGCGATGCCGAGCCAGCTCAGGTACAAGGCCCCGGCGTAACGCAAGCCCATGAAAAGCGTGGGGATCGCGTGGAGCAGCGAAGCCGCGCCGGTGGTGGCAAGCAGCATCAATGTGGTGTCGCCAACAAAAATGCCCCACGCGCCGCGATAACCCGCCGCAATGCCGTGACGCGAGGCGGCGGAAAGCACATAGAGCGAGTTGGGGCCGGGCAGCAGCACGATGAAGATCGTACCCAGGATGAAGGCGCTGATGTCGGTGATGCCGTCGAACATGATGAATACTTGGATGGTAGCGGGAGACGCGGTTGCTCGTCAGCCATGTTACCAGCACTGTTTCCCCGCCTCGCGCAGGCGTGGCTGGGCAGGTGGGAAACGTCATGGCTTGACCGCGCAAATGGAAATGCCGTTCCCCGGAAAAGGAAAACGGCATTGGTGAAAAGAAAACCGGGAAGGGCGCGCGCGCCAATGCCCTTGCCTGCTTGGCCGATATCTGTTTGCCGATCGAGCAGATTTCTCAATAAATTTTCTCCTCGCCCTCGGGCCGGGTCTTGAAGCGGCGGTGTACCCAGTAATATTGCTCGGGCATGGCGCGCACCACGTCTTCCAACCAGGCGTTCATCCGCCGGGTGTCGGCTTCGGCGTCGGCGGTGGGGAAATCCGCCCACGGCTCGCCGATGTCGACTTCATAGCCCGCGCCTCCCGGCAACATCCGGGTCACGCAGGGCAGCACTTTTGCCCCGGCGAGGCGGGCAAGGCGCGACAGCCCGGTGATGGTCGCGGCCTGCACGCCGAAAAAAGGCACGAAGATCGCATCGCGGCGGCCGTAGTCCATATCCGGCAGGTAATAGAATGGCCGCCCGGCTTTCATCGCCTTCACCGTCGCCCTGGCGCCATCCTGGCGGGAAAGCAGCAACTGGTCGCCGAAACGGCTGCGGCCATGGTAGAGCCAGCGCTCGAGCAGCGGATTTTTCTTCTGGCGCGCGTAAATGCTGACGATGTCGAAACACATCGTTACCCGCGTCCCGCCCATGTCGAGACCGACGAAATGCGGCGCGAGCAGGATTACCGGGGTGGCGCTTTGCTGGAACGCGCGCACACGGTCGATGCCTTTGATCCTGATCAGTTTTTCCAGCCGCTCGCGGTTTGCCCACCACAGCAGCCCCCGCTCCAGCAGGCTGCGCCCCAGCATCATGAAATGGCCGCGCGCCAGCCGCGCGCGCGCCGCCGCGTCGAGTTCGGGAAAACACAGGCGCAAATTGACGTTCACCACTCGGCGGCGGGGCACGGCCAGCAGCCACAACAGCAGCCCCAGCGTCTGGCCAAGCGGGGCCAATATCGCCAGCGGCAGCCAATGCAGCAGCCAGAAAAGGCCGATGGCAAGCCGCGTCACGCTTGCGTCGCTCCGGCTTCGGCGGTTTTGGCGTGCACGCCACGCGGTTGCTTGTAGCGGTTGTAAGCCCACAGATATTGCCCAGGACACAGGCGTATCAAGCGTTCGATCTCGCGGTTGATGAGCGCGCAACGCTCATCCAGGCTGCCCTCCAGAGTGAGGGTCGGTTCCAGGTAATGCACCACATAGCCCTGTCCGCGCGGCAGGCGCTTCGCCCACACATAGATCACTTGCACATTGCGTATTTCGGCAAGCCGGGCGGCCAGTGTCATCGTCCATGCCGGACGGCCAAAGAAATCCGCCCATACGCCCTCGCCTTCGCCGGGCACCTGATCGGGCAGCATGCCCACCGCGCCATGGGCGCGCAGGGTCCTGACCAGTTGACGCACCCCACTGACATTGGCGGGCGCGGCGCTCATCTGTCCGCGCGTGCGCGCCGCTTGCATCAAGGGCGCCAGGGCGGCATGACGAGGGGGACGATAGAGCACGGTAATCGGCGCGGTTTCCGCATAGTGTTGAGCGGCGATCTCGAAACAACCGAGATGCGGCGTCACACAAAGGACCCCCATGTTTTCACGGCGCGCGGCTTCGACCACCTCCCAGCCTTCGACCGCGACGATTCTGGCAAGCACTTCCTCGGTAGGGCGCAGCCACAACCATGGCAACTCGAACGACGCCCGCCCTGCCTGCGCGATCGCCTCGCGCAATATGGCGGGGTCGCACCGCCCCAGTGCCTGGGTGAGATTGGCGCGCAGATGGCGGCGATAACGGGAAGAAAACAGCCAGACCAGCCAACCCGCCCAGCCACCAAGGCAATGCAAGCAGGAAAGCGGCAGGCGGGAGAGCGAACGGAAAAAGAAATCGACGAACACGGAAACAATTGACCTGACCAAACATTGATCTACAATTGTGCCTTACCCGCCGAGTTAACTCGACAACTTGCAGGGCGGGTATCACCAGCAGGTGATTCACAAAATACTGCTAAAGCGTTGCTGCTCGACCCAATCCCCAGAGCTGGCCACAACGCCATGAAACCGGGGATTTTTGTCATTCAAGACAGGAGCAGATCATGTCAAAAGAATTTCTCTTCACTTCGGAATCGGTCTCCGAAGGCCATCCCGACAAGGTTGCCGACCAGATTTCCGACGGCGTGCTCGACGCCATTTTCGCGCTCGACCCCAAGGGCCGGGTCGCCTGCGAAACCTTGGTGTCGACCGGCCTGATCGTGATTTCGGGCGAAATCACCACCACTGCGGCGATCAATTACCGCGACGTCGCCCAGGCGGTCGTGCGCCGCATCGGCTACGACGATTCCGAAACCGGCTTCGACTACAAGAGCTGCGCGGTGCTGTCCGCGATCAACCGCCAGTCTCCCGACATCGCCCAGGGCGTAAATGAAGGCGAAGGGCTCGATCTCGACCAAGGCGCGGGCGACCAGGGCCTGATGTTCGGTTATGCCACACGGGAAACCCCCGCATTGATGCCGCTGCCGATATATTATGCTCATCGCATCATGCAACGCCAGGCCGAGGTACGCAAGGATGGCCGCCTGCCCTGGCTGCGTCCCGACGCCAAGAGCCAGATCACGGTGAAATATGTCGACGGCAAACCCACGGCGATCGACACCGTGGTGGTCTCCACCCAGCACGCCCCCGACGTCTCCCACGCCCAGCTCTCCGAAGCGGTCATCGAAGAGATCATCAAGCCCGTGCTGCCCAGGGAACTGCTCCACGACAAGGTGCGCTATCTCATCAACCCCACCGGGCGTTTCGTCATCGGCGGACCGCACGGCGATTGCGGCCTCACCGGACGCAAGATCATCGTCGACACCTACGGCGGCGCGGCCCATCACGGCGGCGGCGCGTTCTCGGGCAAGGACCCCTCCAAGGTCGACCGTTCGGCGGCCTATGCCGGACGCTACGTCGCCAAGAACGTGGTCGCCGCGGGCCTCGCCGAGCGCTGCGAGGTACAGGTCGCCTATGCGATCGGGGTCGCCAAACCCGTCAGCCTGATGGTCGACACTTTCGGCACCGGCAAGATCGCCGACGAAAAGATCGTCGAGCTGATCGCCCGCCATTTCGACCTGCGCCCCAAGGCCATCATCCAGACGCTCGACTTGCTGCGCCCCATCTATTCCAAGACTGCCGCCTACGGCCATTTTGGCCGCGACGAACCGGACTTCACCTGGGAGCAGACCGACAAGGCCGCCGCGCTCAAGGCCGACGCCGGGCTTTGATACTTTTTTGCATTTATACCATTATCTTGCATCCTGTCTTGCGCGACCTGCCCGGCAATTCCATCGGCAAGGCGCAAGTCATGCAATCGGCCGGCGAACATCGAGGCGCGTTCTTGTCCGCGCCTTGATGTTCGCCGCATCCAATCCGCCAGATTGCCCTCCGCCCGCATCTTGCGGTCTCCTAAAGTTTTCCGATGGGATGCCGATACTGCACTTGGCGGTATTTCAGCGCATCTGACGACCGCCCGACAAAAAGGAGATCGCCATGTCCGCCGCTACCCCCGTTTCCCCCTCCGCCAGCATTGCCGTACAGCCAAGCCAGGAAAAACCGGAAGCTGGACGTGTCAGCCATACCACCGCGATCAAACAGGCGAGGCAACAGGTGAATGTGCAAATCCTGGAAGCCTCGGCCAAAACCTCGCTGTCGGCGGGATCGCAGTCCCAAGCCTTGGTGTTCCGTTCCGCGATCGACCGCATCAATGAACTGCTGGCGCCGGAATTTGGCTCCGATGCGCTCCAGGGCTTCGCCGCGAGCCAGGATAATTCGGCGGAAGCCACGGCGCAACGTATCCTGGATATCTCGACCGGTTTTTATGAAGGCTATGCCAGACAGCATCCAGGCGAAGATCCGGAAGAGTTGGCGCGCAAATTTGTCGATCTGGTTCGCGGCGGCTTCGAAAAAGGCTTCGGCGAAGCGCGGAAAATCCTGGAAGGTCTGAATGTTTTCAGTGGCGACGTCAAAGACGGCGTAATGAAGACCTATGATCTGGTGCATAAGGGCTACGATGATTTCCTCTCCGGGAAACTCGCCGCCATCCAGCAGGACAAGATCGAGCCTTGATTCCCGCTTGATTCCTGCTTGATTCCATTGCCAGGTCATTCGTGACGCAAAAACGGCGTTGCGGACGATTCTGGAATGGCGCGATAACGGAAAACATGCGGAGCAGCCCAATGCCGCCCCGCATGTTTCATTTACAGCACCGGCGCGGCAACCCCGTCTTCCTCGCCTTTTTCATAGACCACATTGGCGCGGCCAACGAGCAAGGGATCGAGCGGGCCAATGCTGGCGACGTCCTTGTTGGTGTAGGGCAGCTTGTGCAGGACATAACGCATGGCATTGAGCCGCGCGCGTTTCTTGCAGTCCGACTTCACCACCGTCCACGGCGCATCCGCGGTATCGGTGTAAAAGAACATCGCTTCTTTTGCCTTGGTGTAATCATCCCATTTGTCGAGCGACGCGAGGTCGACCGGCGAGAGTTTCCATTGCTTCAGCGGGTGATTTTCGCGTTCCTTGAAACGCCGACGCTGTTCGGCACGGCTCACCGAGAACCAGAATTTGATCAGGTGGATGCCGCTTCTTACCAGGTTGCGCTCGAATTCCGGGCATTGCCTCATGAATTCAACATATTCGTCGGTGGTGCAGAACCCCATCACCTTTTCCACCCCGGCGCGGTTGTACCAGGAGCGGTCGAACATCACTATTTCACCCGCCGTGGGCAAATGCTTGATATAGCGCTGGAAATACCATTGCCCGCGTTCGACTTCGGAGGGTTTTTCCAAGGCGACCACGCTCGCGCCGCGTGAATTGAGGTGTTCCATGAAACGCTTGATCGTGCCGCCCTTACCCGCGGCATCGCGGCCTTCGAACAGGATGACGACTCGCTGTCCGGTCTCCTTGACCCATGCCTGCAATTTCAACAGCTCTACCTGAAGATGGTATTTCTGCTTTTCGTAATTCTTGCGCGACATCAGATTCTTATAGGGATAGCCCCCCGTGCGCCAATCACTGGACAGTTCGTCGTCTGCCTTGACGGGCAATTTGTTGCCCATGGTTTTGCGTTCGGTTTTCTTCAGGAAGGTTTCGCGCAGCACTTCCACGTCATCGGGAGAGGCGCCATCGAGGATGGCTTCCAGCACGCTCGCGGTGGATGCAATATCGGTTGAGTTTTTCAGGATTTCGCTCACGGCCACGGTCTTTGAATCCCGCGCGGCGGCAACCGATTGCTCGACTTCGAAAGTCTCTATCCCTTTTGGTGTCGTGGAATTTGCCACGTCACCGGAATGGGCGCGGCGGGTGGTCTGGGGCGGAGTGTCTTGGGGCTGATTGGGCGTGGCAGGCCGATTCTTTGCATCGGCGTTTTTCTTGGTGGCATCCATGATTCGTCCTGTCGATGGAAGGAGGAACTTCCATCTTACGCCTACCTCGCCCACGGCGTCACACGGAAGCGCCGGCCGAATTATGTCAAATATGTAAATCTTCTGGCGGTGGCACTCTCCAGGCTGTCAATGCCGCCTCCACACGTGCCCGCCAATGATATATAAATCGATGAACCTTGCTCTCGCAATGACAAATGTGAAGCGCGAAGCGACGTGCGATCCAGACGGCAGTTCGTTTTTCTGAAACGACCAATCAAGCTTGATGGTTTCTGTTATCTGATAAACAATCACTTGCATATAACAACATTTCTCATTAATATGAAACTTGTACTGGTTTGTGGGCATCCCCCACAACCAGCCATCGACTATCCTTGCTCCGGAGCATCTTTCCATGCATACAGCATCCCCCCCCCCCCCGAATATGATTTTGGAATTAAATTCCCTCCTGCCCCGCT
>JAITCV010000226.1 GCA_031282905.1 Azoarcus sp.
ATTCGATTCCGTCAACAACGGCGAGGGCCGCGTCGAATTTGCCCTGTTCTTCCAAGACTCTTCCTTTGTTGACAAGCGCCTTGGCAACCCATTGACGCACGGCGGGAGATTCATCCTCGTCGAAACGCCGGTCGATCTCGTCATAGACGGCGATGGCCGCATCAGGCTGCCCCTGTTTTTCTAGGGCCATACCCTTGTTGAACAGCGCTCTGGCGTCATCCGTGGGCGCGCAGCGCGTATCCCGCGCGGCCGTCCTTGCCGCAGACGCGCAATTTTCCTGGGTGACGCCGGGATTGCGGTCATTCTGCGCCTGGGCAGGCGGCAGGATGCAGGCGAACATGAGCATCGCCACGGTCAGGCGGATGGGTTTGCGTTGCTTTTTCACGATGGAATATCTGTACTGCATAGACTTGTTTCCTCGTTGTTGAACGGATGCGCTTGTGCCGCCCTCAATGGGGGCCACTTTGGCCGTTGCATGCATCCAGGATCCCCGCCGATATCGCGCGCAGGTGGGCGAATCGTCGCGGGCCGAAGATGAGATAGAAGAACAAACGCCGTGGCAGCGCCAGCGCCATCAGCCGCCGCCATGCCCAATCGACATAGGGGCGGCGGCAGAGCAGCAGATTGTTGCGGAAAATATAGTATTGCCGGGCGGGAGAATGCAGCGCGAGCGTCCGTATGCGTTGCGGAGTGCGCAAACGCAGACTGTTGTCCCCAAGCCGGTGCGTCAGCGCCGCGCGCGGTTCGAGCAACAGGCGGAAACCGCCGACAATGGCGCGGATGCACCATTCGGTGTCGATCGCGTCGATGAACAGGCTTTCATCCATCAGACCGATTTCATTGAGCACATCCGCCGGAATCAGACAGCCGGAGGCGATCAGGTGTTCGACTTCGAGCGGTTTGCTGGCGGTATCGGGCATGGGGTGGCGGTGAATGCGTCCGCCGGTTTTTTTCAGGTAGTCGAGGTTGGTGCGCGAACGCGGGTCGAACAGGCGCGGGCCGACCGCCGCGATCGGGGCCGCGCCGGAACCGCCATCGGCCAGATCGAACGCCGCGAGCAGATGCGCGACCATGTCGGGCGCGGGCAGGCTGTCCTGATCCATCAACAGCACATGACTGGCGTCGGCGGCGAGCGCGCGTTCGATGCCGATGTTTTGCGCGGCGGCAAGTCCCCGGTTGTGGCCGATCTCGATCAGTTCCACCCCTTGCGCTGGCACGCTGGCAAGCTCCGCCGACGTCGAGCCGTTGTCGACCACGATGACCCGCGCCACCTGGGGCAGCAACGCCGTGAGTTGTTGCCCCAGCATTTTCGTTTCGGGGTGATAGGTGACGACCACCGCGATGATGAGCGGTGAAGAGGACATCATGGCTCCGTTTCCGATGTTTCCGTTCCGGCATTTCCGGCGTTTCCGGCATTTCCGAATTGCATCGCATGCAGCCGGGCGTAGTGCCCGCCCGCTCCCAGCAGTTCGGCGTGCGTGCCGCGTTCGATGATCTTGCCTTGATCCATCACCAGGATCAGATCGGCTTTTTCTATCGTCGACAGGCGATGGGCGATGACCAGCGTGCTGCGGCCACGGGTGGCCTGGTCGAGCGCGGCCTGGATATGGCGCTCGGATTCGCTGTCGAGCGCCGAAGTGGCTTCGTCGAGAATCAGGATGGGGGCGTTCTTGAGCAGGGCGCGGGCGATGGCCAGACGCTGGCGCTGGCCGCCGGAGAGGGTGACGCCATTTTCGCCGATGGGGGTGTCGAAGCCTTGCGGCAGACGGTCGATGAATTCGCGCGCGTTGGCGGCTTCGGCGGCGTGGATGATGGTCTCGCGCGGGGTGTTGGCGAGTTCGCCATAGGCGATGTTGTTGGCGACGGTATCGTTGAACAGGGTCACCTGCTGGGTGACGAGCGCGATGTGATGGCGCAGGTTGCGCAAGGTGTAGTCAGCGACATCGACGCCGTCGATCAGGATTTGCCCATGGGTGTGCGGGTAAAAGCGCGGAATCAAGCTGGCGAGCGTCGATTTGCCGCTGCCCGAACGCCCGACCAGCGCGACCATCTGGCCGGGGTCGATGTCGAAACTCACGCCGTCGAGGACCTTTTGTTCCTGCCCTGGATAGCTGAAATCGAGGTCGCGCACCTCGATGCGTCCCTCGACGCGCGCGCGTTCGATCTTGCCGTTGTCCGACTCCGAAGGCTCGTCGAGTTGCTCGAAGATGCTCTCGGCTCCGGCCACGCCTTTTTGCACGGTCGAACTGACTTCCGACAACTGGCGGATGGGCTTGGGCAGGAGTCCGGCGGCGGTGATGTAGGCGACGAGATCGCCCGCGGTGGATTCGCCCCTCAGCCACAACACGAGGAAAAGCACCACCGCCATCGCCGTATAGGTGACCAGTTGCAGGCTCGGGGTGTAGGTTGCCCCTGTCCTGACCATGCCGAGTTGCTTGCGGGTGTTGTCGACGCTGGCCGCGCGGAAGCGCGCCGCTTCGTAATCCTCGCCGCCAAAGCCCCGCACCACCCGGTAGCCCTGGATGGTCTCGGAGGCGACGTGGGTGACATCCCCCATGGTGATCTGGATTTTCCGGGCCTGATGGCGGAATTTGCGGCTGGCGCTGCCCACCATCAAACCGATCACCGGCAGGATCGCCACCATCACCAGGGTCAGTTTCCAGTTCATCCACAGCAGGTAAGCAAAGAGGAAGGCCACCGTCAGTCCTTCGCGGATGATCACTTTGATGGCGTCGGTCGCGGCCCCGGTGACCATGGTGACGTTGAAGGTGATGCGCGAGACGAGGTGGCCGGAGTTGTTGCGGTCGAAATAGGCGTTCGGCAAGCGCAACAGGTTTTCGAACAGGGCCAGGCGCAGGTCATGGACGAGGCCGAGCGACACCCGGGCGAGAAAGTAATTGCCGAGATAGGAACCCACGCCCTGCCACAACGCGATGACGACGATGGCCAGCGGCACCGCGTGCATCAGCGCAAGTCCATTCAACATCGGCACGCCATGGAACACCGCCTGTTCGGGGGTGACCAGGCCATCGACAAAATATTTGAGCACCCAGGCCAGCATTGGTTGCGAGGACGCGAAGATGATGAAGCCGATGATGCTGACCGCGAACTGCGCCAGATAGGGATGCAGATAACCAAGCAGGCGAAGGTAAATCTTCAGGCTGGACTGGACAGCGTGTGTAGACGACATGCAGGCGGCGGGCGGACGGGGAATACCGTGATGTTAGCATGCGGGGGTGGCAGTTTACCGGCGCTGATTTTTCTGTTTCCTGCTGCCCCGCGAAAGATCCTTTTATCCTTTGCGCATCATGCATGGCGCGACGCGGCAATCCGGACGGCGGTTCAGTCACCCGAAACGTGGAGGCAAACTGAAAGGCGTCCGAATTGCCGCGGGCCTGCGGCCCTCGCAATGGCGGCCTTGTTCAGGCGGCAATCGCATTCATTGGAAGATGTCTTGCAGGGCATCGACCACGAGGCCGGTGCCGATGGCGATCATCAGAATGTCTCCGGCGACCCTCACGTAGCGGTGACCGGCAGGCGGTGGGCCGAGTTCGAGGAGGAGCGCGGGCGGCAGATCGTCGTAATAGACTACGCTGCGCGGCAGCGGTCTGCCCCGAACCCAGGCGCGGCTGTGCCGCGACACGCAGCTTCGGCCGCTGCGGGTAAGCCCCGGCGGACAGCGGCGGGAGAATTCGCGCACGTAATAATCACGCGCGAACCCGCGATGGCGGTCGTTGAAATGGCTGATCGCCACGGGACGGCGCGGCGCGGCGGGCCGAGCGGCAGGCCGGACCGGGACGGGCCGAACGGCAGGGCGGGGCGGGGTGGCGGCGGGCCGGGGCGGGGCGTGATGCCGACCGTGATCGCGGTCGGCATCGTGGCGGGGCTGACAATCGCCCGGGGTGGAAGCGGCCAGCGCCGGCGTCGCGGCCAGGATGCTGGAAGCCAGAATGGCAACCAGACCGGCGCGCAAGGTGAAACGATGTCCCATGATGTTCTCCCATAAGGTTGTAAGGGTTGTGAGGGGTTGTGCCAGGACGCGAATATGCGCCCATGCCGCTACATGCTACGGTATTACATGTTGCGATGATAGTGTGGCAGCGGGCTGCGATTTTGTCGCCACCGTAGCCGAAGTGTAAACAAGCATTGACGAAACTGGCATCGACGGGAAATTGCCCGGCCCATGGCGTACGCCATCTTGCGTATTCCACCGCTGGATGGAGCCGGTCTACATTGGCGGCGTGGCGCGAATCGCGCTTCCAACCACTTGGAGACCTCCATGCAAAACCGTCGCAGCTTCATCAAGGCTCTCGTCCTCTCCGCATCCATTGCCGCCATCGGCGCGCCGGTTCATGCCGCCGACACCATCAAGGTTGGCGTGCTGCATTCGCTTTCCGGGACGATGGCGATTTCCGAAACCGCGCTCAAGAATACCGCGCTGCTCGCCATCGAGGAGATCAACGCCAGCGGCGGCGTGCTGGGCAAGCAACTCGAAGCGGTCGTGGTCGATCCCGCTTCCGACTGGCCGCTGTTCGCCGAAAAGGCGCGCCAGCTCGTCAGCCAGGACAAAGTCGCGGTGGTGTTCGGCTGCTGGACATCGGTGTCGCGCAAATCGGTGAATCCGGTCTTCAAGGAACTCAACGGCTTGCTTTTCTATCCAGTGCAATATGAGGGCGAGGAACTGGAGAAGAATGTGTTCTATACCGGGGCCGCGCCCAACCAACAGGCTATTCCGGCAGTGGAATATCTGATGAGCGAGGAAGGCGGCGGCGCGAAGCGTTTCGTGCTGCTCGGCACCGATTATGTGTATCCGCGCACGACCAACAAGATTTTGCGCGCCTTTCTCAAGAGCAAAGGCGTCAAGGACGAGGACATCCTGGAGACCTACACGCCATTCGGCCATAGCGATTACCAGACCATCATTGCCGATATCAAGAAGTTTGCTTCGACGGGCAGGAAGACGACGGTGATTTCGACGATCAATGGCGATTCCAACGTGCCGTTCTACAAGGAATTGGGTAACGCGGGTTTGAAGGCGACCGATGTGCCGGTGGTGGCCTTCTCGGTCGGCGAAGAAGAATTGCGCGGGGTCGATACCAAGCCGCTGGTCGGCCATCTTGCGGCGTGGAATTATTTCGAGTCGTTGAAGAATGCGGAAAACACCGCCTTCATTGCCAAGTACCGGGCATGGGCCAAGGCCAATGGTGTACCCAATGCCGATACCGTGGTCACCAATGATCCGATGGAGGCGACCTATGTCGGCATCCATATGTGGAAACAGGCGGTGGAAAAAGCGGGCTCGACTGACACCGACAAGGTGATCGCCGCGCTTTCCGGCCAGACCTTCAAGGCGCCCTCGGGTTTCACCTTGACCATGGACAAGACCAATCACCACCTGCACAAGCCGGTGTTCATCGGCGAGGTGCGCGCCGATGGCCAGTTCGATGTGGTGTGGCAGACCAAGCAGCCGATTCGCGCCCAGCCGTGGAGCCCGTATATCGCCGGTAATGAAGGCAAGCAAGGGCTGTAATTCCATTTCCAGGCGGGGAAGGCCCCCGCCAAATCCAAGGGGCGAGGGGAAAACAGTGGCTCCACCCTTTTCCCTCCTTGCTCCAGCATCTGGTTTTACGATGAATCCATTTTCCTTTCGCCGCTGCTGGTCATGGCTGTGCCTGTTCGTGATGCTGTCGGGCCTGCCCCTGTCCGTGTCCGCCGCGCTCGCGCCCGAACGGGTTTCCGGCTTCGCCGGGGATTTTTCGAGCCGTCTGGCGGCGATCGAGGCGCTGGGGGCCGATGGCGGCGCGGATGCGCACAGGGTACTCGACGCGCTCGAAAACGGCATGCTCGGCGTCATCGACGGGCAAGTGGTCATCGTCGAGGGCGATGCGATCAGGGACGCGGCCAGCGGCGAAGCCGCGGAAGGAGACGTTGCGGCGGTTACCGTCATCACCGTCAACAACCGCATCCGCCGCGCGTTGATTTCGGCGCGGGCCACGCTCGCGCTTGCCGCCGATGATGTGGCGACCCGGCTGGCCGCCGCGCATACCCTGGGCGAATCGCCTGCCGCGGAACAGATGCCGCTCCTTGAACAGGCGCTTGCGCGGGAAAAAAACGACAACGTGCGCGCGGTGCTGATGCGCGCCATCGCCCGGATCAACCTGGCGTCGCCCGACGCGGCGCTGCGGCGGCAAGCGGCGGAAGACCTGGGCAGCGCCTCCGACCCGGTGGTGCGCAACCTGCTTGCCGCCCTGCTGGAAAAACGCGATGGCGATTGGGTCGAACCCGACGCGGAAGTGCGCGCGGCGGCCGTGCGTTCGATGACTTCCATCGAACGCCGGATTACCGCCGCGCAGGCCATGGGCACGGTATTTTCCGGGCTGTCGCTGGGGTCCATCCTGCTGCTGGCCGCGCTCGGGTTGGCGATCACCTATGGGGTGATGGGCGTCATCAACATGGCGCATGGTGAATTGTTGATGATCGGCGCCTATGCCACCTTTGTCGTCCAGGGGGTTTTCCGCGAACATTTCCCGCAATGGGTTGATGGCTATGTCATCGCGGCGATTCCGGTGGCCTTCCTGGTCGCCGCGCTGGCGGGCGTGGTGATGGAGCGGCTGGTGCTCCGCCATCTTTATGGTCGGCCGCTGGAGAGCTTGCTGGCCACCTGGGGGCTGTCACTGGTGCTGATCCAGGGCGCGCGGGTCACCTTCGGCCCGCAGAACCTGGAACTATCCAACCCATCATGGATGACGGGCGGCATCGAACTCGCCGCCGGGGTGGTGCTGCCCTTCAACCGCATCGTCATCATCGGTTTTGCCGCCTTCGTGCTGCTGCTGGTCTGGTTGATGATGCAGAAGACGCGGTTGGGCATGTTCGTGCGCGCCGTGACCCAGAACCGGCCAATGGCGGGCTGCGTCGGCGTGCCGACCGCCAGGGTGGATACGCTGGCTTTCGCCATCGGCTCGGGTGTGGCGGGGCTGGGCGGGCTGGCGTTGTCGCAGGTCGCCAACGTCGGCCCAGCGATGGGGCAAGGCTATATCGTCGATACCTTCATGGTGGTGGTGCTGGGCGGAGTCGGGCAACTGGCCGGCGCGGTGTGGGCGGCGCTCGGACTGGGTATCGTCTCCAAGTTCCTGGAAGGCTGGGCGGGGGCGGTGATCGCCAAGATCCTGGTGCTGGTGTTCATCATCATCTTCATCCAGAAACGGCCTCAAGGTTTGTTCGCCCTCAAGGGGCGGTTCGCCGACGATTGATTCCGGACGAATGAGCGAAAAGGCATCTCCCATGCGTATTCCATTCACTGTCAGATTGCTGCGGGGCGCGCCGAAAAGCGGCTGGATCGCGTTGCTGATCATCGCCTTCATTGCCTGGGTGGCCGTGCCGTTCGCCCATCTCGCGCTGCCGCCCGAACATGCGTTTTACCTACCCGGCTACGCCGTCAAACTCGTCGGCAAGATCATGTGTTACATGACGGTGGCGGTGGCAATGGATCTGGTCTGGGGCTATACCGGCATCCTCAGCCTCGGGCATGGCCTTTTCTTCGCGCTCGGCGGCTACGCCTTCGGCATGTACCTGATGCGCCAGATCGGCCGCGACGGCAGCTATGGCGCCGATCTGCCGGACTTCATGGTCTTCCTCGACTGGAAGGAACTGCCCTGGTACTGGACGGGATCGGATTCCTTTGCGTGGGCAATCTTCCTGGCGATGGCCCTGCCGGGCTTGGTCGCCTTCGCCTTCGGCTATTTCGCCTTCCGCTCCAGGATCAGGGGCGTCTATTTCTCCATCATCACCCAGGCGCTCACCTATGCCGCGATGTTGCTCTTTTTCCGCAACGAAACCGGCTTCGGCGGCAACAACGGCTTCACCGATTTCAAGCGCATCCTCGGCTACGACATCACCTCGCCGCAGATGCGGGTGGTGCTGTTCGGCTTGTCGGCGGCATTGCTGATTGCCTGTCTGTCATTGGGGCGCTATCTGGTGGGATCGCGCCTCGGGCGCGTGCTTGCCGCCATCCGCGACGCGGAAAGCCGGGCGATGTTCATCGGTTACAACCCGCTGCATTACAAGCTCTTCATCTGGACGCTGTCGGCGGTGATGTGTGGCTTGGCCGGGGCGCTCTATGTACCGCAGATGGGCATCATCAACCCATCGGAGATGAGTCCGGCCAATTCGATCGAGATCGCGGTATGGGTGGCGGTCGGCGGCCGCGGCACCCTGACCGGCGCGGTATTCGGCGCGGGCATCGTCAATCTGGCGAAAAGTTACCTGACCGCCACCATGTCGGAATACTGGCCGTTCTTCCTCGGCGGCCTGTTCATCGTGGTCACGCTCTACCTGCCCGACGGCGTGGCCGGGCTGTGGCGGCGATTCGTGGAACGAAAAGCGGCCACGACCACGGCGGTGGAAGCGGAAACAGAAGCGAAACCCACGAAAACCGCCGGAGCGTCAGCATGATCGCCACGATGCAAACCATCGACGCGCAATGGGAAAGCGAAGCCACCACCGGCCATGTGGTCAGCGGCGAGCTCGACCTCACCCACAAGGTCATTCTCTATCTCGACGACATCACGGTAAGTTTCGACGGCTTCAAGGCGCTGAACAATCTGTCGCTTGCCATCGATGCCGGAGAGCTGCGCTGCATCATCGGCCCCAACGGCGCGGGCAAGACCACGATGATGGATGTCATCACCGGCAAGACCCGCCCCGATACCGGTACGGCCTTCTTCGGCCAGACCATGGATCTGACCCGCATGACCGAGCCGCAGATCGCCCATGCCGGCATCGGCCGCAAGTTCCAGAAACCGACCGTATTTGAAAAACATACTGTGTTCGAAAACCTGGAACTGGCGATGAAAGCCGACAAGCGCGTGCGCCGCGCGCTGTTTGCGCGCTTGAGCGGCGAAGAGCGCGACCGCATCGCCGAGGTGCTCAAGCGGATACGGCTCGACCGCCACGCCGACCGCGTCGCCGGTCTGCTGTCGCACGGACAGAAGCAATGGCTGGAAATCGGCATGCTGCTCATGCAAGAGCCGCGCCTGCTGCTGCTCGATGAACCGGTGGCGGGCATGACCGACGAAGAAACCGAACGCACCGCCGAACTGTTCGTCAGCCTCGCGGGCGAACACTCGCTGGTGGTGGTCGAGCATGACATGAGCTTTGTCGGGGCGCTCGGCGGCAAGGTGACCGTGCTCTGCGACGGCGCGGTGCTGGCCGAAGGCGATCTCGCCACCGTACAAGCCGACCCGCGGGTAATCGAGGTTTACCTGGGGCGGTGAAACCATTTTCAATCTGGAGATCGAAACCATGCATCTTACTCCCAGGGAAATCGAAAAGCTCATGCTGCATACCGCGGGCGAGCTTGCCAAATCCAGGAAGAACAAGGGCCTGAAACTGAATTACGTGGAATCCATCGCTTTCATTTCTTCGGAATTGATGGAACTCGCCCGCGAAGGAAAAAGCGTGCGTGAACTCCAGGAACTCGGGACGGCCCTGCTCAAGCGGGACGAAACCATGGACGGAATAGCGGAAATGATTCCCACCGTGCAGATCGAAGCCACCTTCGATGACGGCACCAAGCTAGTGACCGTACATCAGCCGATTCGTTGATGTTCAAAGGAGAACACCATGATTCCCGGAGAAATACAAGTCAAGAACGCACTCATCACCCTGAATGCGGGATTGAAGCAAAAAGAAATCACCGCAAGCAACCAGGGGGATCGCCCGATACAAATCGGTTCGCATTTCCATTTCTTCGAGGCCAACCGCTACTTGGTCTTCGATCGCGCGGCGGCTTTTGGTTATCGTCTGGATATCCCTTCGGGGGCTGCGGTTCGCTTCGAGCCCAATGAGACGAAAAGCGTGGCGCTCGTTGAAATTGCGGGGAAAAAGCGCGTACTGGGCCTCAATGGCCTGACCGATGGCGAAATCAACGAAGCAAGATTCAAGACCGCCCTGCACAAGGCGGCGCTCAATGATTTCTTGCGGGAAAACGAGGAGAGCAGTCATGAGTCATGAAATCAGCGGCAGGGAATACGCCTCCATGTATGGCCCGACCACGGGAGACAAGGTGCGTCTCGGCGACACCGACCTATTCATCGAAGTAGAAAAGGACTACACGGTCTACGGCGACGAAATGAAATTCGGCGGCGGCAAGACCATCCGCGACGGCATGGGGCAAAACGCCACCGTCACCAGCGACACCGGCGCGCTGGACCTGCTGATCACCAATGCCCTGATTCTGGATCACTGGGGAATCGTCAAGGCCGATATCGGCATCAAGGATGGCAAGATCGCCGGCATCGGCAAGGCGGGCAACCCGGACATCATGGATGGTGTGCATCCGGCCCTGGTGGTCGGCGCGGGTACCGAAGTCATCGCCGCCGAAGGCAAGATCGTGACCGCGGGCGGCATCGACACCCATGTGCATTACATCTGCCCGCAACAAGTCGAAACCTCGCTTTACGCTGGCATCACCACCCTGATCGGCGGCGGCGACGGCCCGGCGGTCGGCACCTACGCCACGACCTGCACGCCCGGCAAATTCAATCTGCACAAGATGCTGAGCGCGGTCGAAGAATTTCCGATGAATTTCGGCTTTTTCGGCAAGGCCAACTGTTCGACCAGGGCGCCGCTCATCGAACAGATCGAGGCCGGAGCCATCGGTCTGAAGCTGCATGAAGACTGGGGCTCCACCCCCGCCGCGATCAATACCAGCCTGGAAGTGGCCGACATCCACGACATCCAGATCACGATACACACCGATACGCTGAACGAAGCAGGCTATTTCGAATCCACCATGGCAGCCATCGGCGGGCGGGCCATCCACACCTTCCACACCGAGGGCGCGGGCGGCGGTCATGCTCCAGACATCATCCGGGCCGCGGGGCTGGCCAATGTGATGCCCTCTTCCACCAGTCCGACCATGCCGTTTGCCAAGAACACCATCGACGAACACCTCGATATGATCATGGTCTGCCACCACCTCGACCCGCGCTTGCCGGAAGATGTCGCGTTTGCGCAATCGCGGATTCGCTACGGCACGCTGGCGGCGGAAGATGTATTGCATGACATGGGCGCCATTTCCATCCTGAATTCGGACTCCCAGGCCATGGGGCGCGCCGCCGAAATCATCACCCGCGCCTGGCAAGCGGCGGACAAGATGAAAAAACAGCGCGGCCAATTGCCGGAAGCGGCAGGCGAGGACAACGACAACTTCCGCGCCAGACGTTATATCGCCAAATACACCATCAATCCGGCCATCACCCACGGCATCAGCGATTACCTGGGCTCCATCGAAGCCGGAAAAATCGCCGATATCGTCATCTGGAAACCCGCGCTCTTTGGCGTCAAACCGGACTACATCCTGAAAGGCGGTTTCATCGTCGCCGCCAAGATGGGCGACGCCAACGCATCCATCCCGACGCCGCAACCCGTCATCATGCGCAACATGTGGGGCGCTTACGGCAAGGCGCGCGCCCAGACGTCCATCACTTTTGTCTCGATGGCGGCCTACAAAAGCGGCATCAAGGAAAAACTCGGTCTGGAAAAAACCGTATTGCCCGTAAAGAACTGCCGCAATATCGGGAAAAACAACATGATCCTGAACGACAAGACCCCCAGGATCGAAGTCGATCCCGAAACTTATGAGGTTCTGGTCGACGGAGAAAAAGCCAGTTGCGAACCCTCACAAAGTTTGCCGCTTTCACAACGCTATTATTTGTTCTAGCGCGGATTGACAAACCAATGCGCGCATCCCACATTCGTCAACAGCAAGGCCGTGGCTTTTCCAAGATGTCGTGTGGATTGCCACGGCGCTCTCGCGCCTCGCAATGACGAGTACAGAACATGACGCACTTCATTGGTTGATTTGCTCGGGATACAAAGGCCATGCTCGATGTCGATTCCCTTCACCAATACTACGGCGGCAGCCATATCCTGCGCGGTCTTTCCTTCGATGCGCCGGTCGGCAAGGTCACGACGCTTCTCGGACGCAATGGCGTCGGCAAGACCACCCTGCTCAAGACCCTGATGGGGCTGACGGCAGCGAAAAGCGGCAGCATTCGCTTTGGCGGCGTAGACATCACCCGCGCGCCATCCCATGCCCGAGTCAGGGCCGGCATCGGCTACGTGCCGCAAGGGCGGGAAATTTTCCCCCGCCTCACCGTCGAGGAAAATCTGCTCATGGGTCTGGCGAGCCGCCCGCGCGGCGCGGCCATCCCGGCGCGCGTGTTCGAGATGTTTCCAGTGCTGGCACAGATGCTGGGCCGACGCGGCGGCGACCTCTCCGGCGGCCAGCAACAACAACTGGCCATTGGCCGCGCGCTCGCCTTCGGTCCCCGGCTGCTGATTCTCGACGAACCCACCGAAGGCATCCAGCCCTCGATCATCAAGGACATCGGCGCGGCCATCCGCAGCCTCGCCGCCACCGGCGAAATGGCGATCCTGCTGGTCGAACAGTATTACGACTTCGCCCGCGAATTGTCCGACCACTATCTCGTCATGGAGCGCGGAGAAATCATCCTGCGTGGCGAAGGCAGGAACATGGATGCGGATGGCGTCAGGGAAACGTTGGCGGTGTAATGTAGTGCAATCCAAAGTGGAGGAAAAGTCTTGTCGCAACGGGTTGGTTTCGTAGGTTGGATGAGCGCAGCGTAATCCGACATTCGTCCCCACGATGCGCAGCACAAGCAAATCAAAGCAATCAAAGAACAGCGGCGCGAAGCGCCGATGATGAACGATTGTCGGATTACGCCTTCGGCTCATCCAACCTACCAAACCTACGGGTAGTTTGTCAGGATCGATGCCAGTCACATTGCATCATTGCCCATCGACGTATCGGCGGCTTCACCGCCGTTTACTCGATCTGTTTTCTGAATATGCGGCGCGATGTAGCGTCGGTAGCGGGAAGGTTTCAATTTTTCCCTGTCGACGAGCACCAGGCCGTCGATGCAATGGTTGAAGGCCGGGTCAGCGCCGAAGTCGATGAATTGCACGCCGCCAGGTTCGCACAGTTCGGAATATTGCTTGTAAAGGGTGGGAATGCTGCAATTCATGTTCTCCAGCATGTTCTTCAGGCACAGAAAATCCTTCTGATAATCCGTGCCGCAGAAATGCTGCAGCGCCTGCGGCAAGGAGGGCGGATAAGGATGGCGGGAAACCGCGAAGGATTGCCGGGGCGCAAAATACAGCCGGTAGAAGGCGACCAGCAGATCGCGGGCCGCGACCGGCAAGGCACCGGAAATGGAAACCGGCCCGAACAGATAGCGATAACGGGGATGGCGGGCCAGATAAGCACCAATGCCCTGCCACAGATAATCCAGCCCGCGCTTGCCCCAATAGCGGGGCTGGATGAAACTGCGCCCCAGTTCGACAGCGTTTGCCAAAATGGGCCGCATTTCTTCGCTGTAATTGAAAAGGCTGGCGCTGTAGAGACTTGCCATGCCGCCACGCGCCAATTGCTCGTCCGTGGGCGTAAAACGATACGCGCCGACAATCTCCAGTTCCTGCGGGTCCCAGAGAATCAGATGCTGGTAATAGTCGTCATAGATATCCAGATCAAGACGGCGTCCGCTGCCTTCGCCCACGGCGCGAAAGGCGATCTCGCGCAGACGCCCCAGCTCGTGCAGGATCGGCGAGGGATGATCGGAATTCTCCGGACGGCAAAGCTGGATCAGCTTGCCATCCGGCGTCCTGCCCAGGGTTTCGCCCGCCTCGATGGCCGCCTTGAGCGCGGCACGGTCGGCGACGGGCAGGGCGATGGGCGATTCTCCCGGCAGAGTTCCTTCCTTGCCCTTGCCGATCTTGTAGACATGGCGGCGAAAACGCCGGGCCAGTTCTTTCGCCGGGGTCTTGCCGTCATGCCATGTGGCATAGGAAATCTGCTTGCCGACGCGAATCTTCAAGCTCTTGCCTTGCTGGCTGAAGGTCTCGCGTACCAGAAGATACGTGGAGAGGGGTTTGTAGAGGAAGGAGGAAAGATAAAAGAAGGCGCCCAGCCGCCCTTCGACGTGTATCGGCACGATGGGGGCGCGGACATGGGCGGCCAGGCGAATGAAGCCGCTACTCCATTTCTTGTCGCGCACGCCTTTCATGCCGAAGCGGGAAACTTCGCCCGCCGGAAAGAGGATGAGCGCGCCCTGTTCCTGCAAATGTGTCCGCACGTTCTTGATTTGCTGGCGGCTGGCCTGTCCATTCATGTTGTCTACCGCGATGAACAGGTCTTCCAGCGGGTGCAGGCGGGTCAGTAACTGGTTGGCGACGATCTTGACTTCCGGGCGCACGACGGCAACCGTCTTCAAGAGCGCCAGGCCGTCCAATGAGCCGATCGGATGATTGGCAACCAGCACCACCGGGCCTTGCGCCGGAATGTTCTCCAACTCGGCCATGTCGATCTCGCAACGCATCCGCAGATGCCGGAGCATTTGCTCGACACAGTCCAGGCCGCGCAGATTGGGGTACCGGGCTTCGAATTCCTGGAAATCCTTCTCGTGCAGCAACCAGGAAAACAGACGGCGCAAGACACTCACTCGCCAGAGCGGCCACTGGCGCTCGGCAATATGCGCATCCACAAGGCGGTCGACATCGAACATGGCGCTTTCCATAGCAGCGCCATCATAGAAAGCAAACATTGCAGAAAGATGACGATGGACAATTCATCAGCATCGCAGAAGCGACCAGCGCCGACGCAGGCCCGGAGCTACTCGGCGCGCCGCAGATCATGCATTGTCTTCATGTGCCAATGTATTGCTGCAAGTTCTTTCTGACCGGTCTCGAGACCGTTTGGCAAAAGGACGAATATTCCAGCGTGGGTTCGTGATATTTTCCGCTATTGCGCACGGCTGTATACGTAGAACTACGTATCAATTTTCCAATAAAAAAGCATAGTGCGATACTGCGGAAGTTTGTCAAAGGACGGATATTTCAACGTAACTCGTGACATCCTCCACTATCTCGACATGGTTGTAGCTGTTTGCAATCCGTAGAACCGCGTATTCTGCAATGGCATCATCTTCCAGGCTCGATTTCGTCGGAGTATGAAAGTCGTCATGAACGTGAATAAAAAAGCGCGGGGTAATATTGCAACTGCAATCGCCGATACATTGGCGACGCGCGCCATTGCATTCAATGATGATATTCTCGCACGACGCACTGAAAATTCTCTCCGTTATCTTTCAGATAACGGAGAGAATTTTCGGCTCCGGACGCCCGTTCTCGTTTTCCCTCTTCCATCCCGGAATTCCCGGATGGTCGTCATTGCGAGGCGCACAATGACGCGGCAAACCATGGGCGGTTCCGTTACCAGAGCGTTGGCATGGTGTCGGATTGTCGCGTTCTTCAAGCGTGCTTCCCTTTATAGGGAGAAGATATCCGCAAGGCGGATGGAGTTTTCAATCATGCGGCGCAAAGCGCCGGATATTGACCGTCCACTTTCCGCCTTCCCTTTCGGGACCTGTGGTCAAGCGCCGTCATTGCGCGCGGTCATCCATCCGGCTCATGAATGGCCGCGCATCGCACGCTTTGGCGATCTGTTTGACCAGAGATTACCCACCCTCGACGACGTCCTCCGCGTAACGAGGTTTTTTTCGTTTTTCTCCCCGTGTGCATCTGATGCCCGCTCATATCCCGCGCCCACGGTGAATGAGCAGCCTTGATTTTTCTTCATCCAGTTAACAGGAGTCTCCATCATGAACACCCCGTCAAACGGCATCCGTCCCTGGCTTTCTGTCCTGGCCCTGTCGGCTGCCAGCCTATTCATGGCGCAAAACGCCCTGGCGGAAATCGTCGGCAC
>JAITCV010000245.1 GCA_031282905.1 Azoarcus sp.
GAGCAGGCCCAGGCGCACCAGCACCCGCCCGAGCAAATCGCCCATCTCGCCCTGGGCCGCCAGTGCCTGATCGAGATCGCGCTGGGATAAACGCCCGTCGCGCACCAGCAGTTCGCCCAGTTTCGGCCGGGCGGCGGCGGACGCCGTAGACAGGGAAGAAGCGGACTGCGCCAAAATGGTCTCGCGGATGATGGGAAAAAGGCGGCTAGTCTACCCGAGATGCGTCGGCGCAAGTGTATTCGCTCCCCTGTGCGTTGACCGCCAATCCCGCCATGGCCCAAACCCGTCAATTGACCCCGTTTTTCCGCTCTGATCCGTGTTCGGGACGGACGACGGGCAAGGATAATGACTCCATGTCGTGTTGCGTCCGCCTGACGGACGGATGAATGAGCGGAGCCCATCGTGGCGGAAGAAAGCGGCGAAGACAAAACAGAAGCAGCATCGGCCCGACGGCTGGAACAAGCCCGCGAAGAAGGTCAGGTTCCGCAGTCGCGCGAGCTGTCGACCTTCCTGGTCACCATGACCGGGACGCTGATGCTGTGGCTGCTGGGCGGCTGGATGGGCGAGCGCCTCATGGGCATCATCCGGCGGGCATTCGGTTTCAGCCGCCAGATGGCCTTCGATCCGACCCGGATGCTCGATCTGGTACAGAGCCTGTTCAGCAGCACGCTGCTGACCTTGATGCCGTTTTTCCTCGCCCTGATGGTGGCGGCGGTGCTGTCGCCGATTGCGCTCGGCGGGCTGCTGTTCGCGCCCAAGGCGCTGGGGTTCAAGTTCAGTCGCCTCAATCCCATCCAGGGCGTCACCCGCATCATCTCGCTCCATGGTCTTGTCGAGATGGTGAAAGCCATCCTCAAGGCTTGCCTGATCGGCGGCGTGGGCGCGAGCGTGTTGTGGCATTACCGTGATCATCTCTTCGATTTCATGACCGAACCGCTGGAGATGGCGATTGCCGATTTTTCCGGCACGGTGGTGTTCATCGCGGTGCTCATCGTGTCGAGCCTGGCCTTGCTCGCGCTGCTCGACGTTCCCTTCCAACTCTGGCAGTACCACAAGAACCTGCGCATGACCAAGGAAGAGGTCAAGCGCGAAAGCAAGGAGCAGGACGGCGATCCGCAGGTCAAGGGCCGCATCCGCGCCATGCAGCGCGAGATGGCGCGGCGGCGCATGATGGCCGAGGTGCCCAAGGCCGATGTGGTGGTCACCAACCCGACCCATTTTTCGGTGGCGCTCAAATACGATGCGGCCAAGATGGCCGCGCCCATCGTGGTCGCCAAGGGCCGTGGCGAACAGGCGCTGAAAATCCGGGAAATCGCCCGCGAACACAACGTCGCGCTGCTCGAAGCGCCGCCGCTTGCCCGGGCGCTCTATACCCATTGCGAGCTGGAAGACCCTGTTCCCGCCACCTTGTTTACCGCCGTGGCCGAAGTCATGGCTTATGTTTACCAGCTCAACCACGCGCTGGAAGAAGGCGGCACGCCGCCCGCGCCTCCCGAACATCTGCCGGTACCGGAAGGACTCGATCCCGGCGCACCACCTGAAGAGTGAATGCTTTCATCATGGCAATCCAGGATACCCTGAACCTGCGGCGACTCATCACCCCGGCGAACCTGCGCGCGCTGGCCGCGCCCTTGCTCATCATCATGATCCTGTCGATGATGGTGTTGCCGTTGCCGGTGTTCCTGCTCGACGTGTTCTTCACCTTCAATATCGCGGTATCGGTGATGGTGATGCTGGTGGCGATGTACACCCGCAAGCCGCTGGAATTTTCCGCCTTTCCCATCGTCTTGCTGGTGACCACCTTGCTGCGGCTGTCGCTCAATGTCGCCTCGACCCGCATCGTGCTGCTCAACGGGCATGCGGGCTCGGGCGCGGCGGGCAAGGTGATCGAAGCCTTTGGCCAGTTCCTGGTCGGCGGCAATACCGCGATCGGCATCGTGGTGTTCATCATCCTCACCGTCATCAACTTCGTTGTCATCACCAAGGGCGCGGGGCGTATCGCCGAAGTGAGCGCGCGCTTCACCCTGGACGCGATGCCGGGCAAACAGATGGCGATCGACGCCGACCTCAACGCCGGGCTGATCGACGAAAAAACCGCCAAGCAACGCCGCAAGGAAGTCTCCCAGGAGTCCGACTTTTTCGGCGCGATGGATGGCGCCTCGAAATTCGTGCGTGGCGACGCGATGGCCGGCATCCTGATCCTGCTGATCAACATCATCGGCGGCCTTTTCATCGGCGTGGCGCAGCACGACATGGCCTTTGGCGACGCCGCCCATACCTACACCATCCTCACCATCGGCGATGGTCTGGTGGCGCAGATTCCCTCGCTGATCATCTCGGTGGCCGCCGGCCTGGTGGTCTCCAGGGTAGGCGACGAAACCGATATCGGCGCGCAGATCGTCACCCAGGTGTTCTCCAACCCCCGGGTGCTCACTCTGACCGCCGCCATCATCGGCACCCTGGGCCTGATTCCCGGCATGCCCAACATGGTGTTCATCCTGCTTGCCAGCGCGCTGGGCTGGCTGGCATGGATACGGCATAAACACGCAGCGGGCGCGGAAGAAAGCGCCCCCACGCCGGAAGCCCGGGCCGCCGCCGACATACAAGCCGTCGAAGCGCAGGAAGCAAGCTGGAACGATGTCACGCCCGTCGACGTGCTCGGGCTGGAAGTCGGCTATCGCCTGATTCCGATGGTCGACAAGAATCAGGAGGGCGAACTCCTGCGCCGCATCCGCGGCCTGCGCAAGAAGTTTGCCCAGGACGTCGGTTTCCTGGCCTCGCCGGTACACATCCGCGACAACCTCGAACTCAAACCCAATGCCTATCGCATTACCCTCAAGGGCGTGGAGATCGGCAATGGCGAAGCGTTTCCGGGACAATCGATGGCAATCAATCCGGGTCGGGTAGTCGGGCCGCTGCCAGGGCGCGCGACCACCGACCCGGCTTTCGGCCTGCAAGCGTACTGGATCGACCCGCCCCAGCGCGAACAGGCGCACGCCCTGGGATACACCGTGGTCGACGCCAGCACGGTGATCGCCACCCACCTCAACCACCTCATCCTCACCCATGCCGCCGAACTGCTTGGCCGCCAGGAAACCCAGGCATTGCTCGACCACATCGGCCGGGAATCGCCCAAGCTCATCGAAGAACTGGTGCCCAAGCTGCTGACGGTATCGACCGTGCAGCGCGTGCTGCAAAACCTGCTTGGCGAAGAAGTCAACATCCGCGACATGCGAACCATCATCGAAGTGCTGGCCGAAAACGCCCCACGCAGCCAGGACCCCAACGAACTGACCAACCGGGTGCGCGAGGCGCTGGGCCGGGCGATTCTCCAGGATTTGTTCCCCGGCAATGCCGAAGTACAGGTCATGACCCTCGAACCGGGATTGGAGCGCCTGTTGCTCCAGGCCATGAGCGCGGGCGGAGAAGGCGCCATCGAACCGGGCCTGGCCGACGCCCTGCTCAACCAGACCGCCCAGCTTGCCCAACGTCAGGAATCCATCGGCCTGCCGCCGGTATTGCTGGTGCCCACGCCGCTGCGCGCGTTGCTGTCCCGCTTTCTGCGCCGCGCCGTACCGGCGCTCAAGGTCATCGCCAACAGCGAGATTCCCGAATCGCGCACCATCCGGGTCACGGACATGGTGGGGGCGGCAAGGTAATCCCGTTTCCAGGTCATTCGTGACGAGCCGCGGGAAAATATGATGCGCGGCTGGCGCCGTACAGCGCCGCCTTGCGGACGCGGCTCGATACCGCCCTCGAACGGCTGGACGGGGGATGATCGCCTCCAACCGTGTCGTTGCGAGGGCCATATTTTCAACCATGCATTTCGGAGCCAATATGAAACGTGATTTCAAGGTATTCCCCAAGGACGACAATGGTGATGTGCTTTGGTCCGCACATCAACATGGCCTCAAGATTGGCGAGGCGTACATCGTTCAATATGCCCTGATATTTCCCGAATTCAACGACGCACTGAAATTCAGTGTTTTCCTGTTGCGTCAAGGTTATTGGGTTCAGGTAAATGAACTGGAGGACCATCCGGGTTACACGGCGGAGGTACTTCTAAAAATGATTCTTGATGTGACACACGAGGAAATTACAGGAGCGGAAGATTGGCTTGCCAAGCAATCCGCCAGTCTCAAGGGCAAGAACGATGGGTGGGAAATTCAACAAGACCAACCCAAGGAGGTAGCGGACTATGAGTTTATCGAGCTTTCCAATGGTTAGCTGGGTGCGAGTAAATATCCCCCGGCAGAGCCGGGGGCTTTAGATTGTGAGCCGCTCAAAGCGGCTGGCGGGGACGGCGCGCCAAATGATGAAAAACATCACCCAAATATCGCCTCAGTTCCCCGTACAACAGCGCCTTTGTTTGTTCATTTTCCTACAGATCATTCCGAGTCATGCCTTGTGAATACTCCTACATTTGTCAAAACAACAATTAAAAGATCAAATAAACTAGCCCCCCCATCCAGCCATAATCCACGCATAAGCAAAAAGAGTAACAATCCACCGGTATTCTTCCTGAATGATTCCAAAATCCAAAAATAACTAAAAGTAACTGCATTTACCAAAATACTATACCATACATGACAGAGGAATACAACGCATCCATCAATGCTTCCTTCAACTGTTCATTCAATTTCATCATGGTATATTTACGTAATTCTCAAAAACGAGTAATCCCTTTATAATATAGTATTACTCCTACCAACCCAAAAAAAGATAAAATGCTACTTATTATGAGTAGCAGATGATCAAGATCAAAAAACAAACAAACAAATACAGGAGATAAAGCAAAGCTACATCTCAATAAAAAAACAACCATGTTATATATATGCTTCATAATTCAAAAAATGCCCCCCCCCCCAAGGCCCAATATTGCAATACCTGATGCTAATACAGCTAGTTCGAGATTCAGCGCGGTATTCGGGATGCCGCCCTGCTCCAGGATTTGCTGCGCCGCGTCGGGGGTTTTTGCGTCGCCGACCCAGTTCATCAATTGTTCGGCGGGGATGTCGACGGTGCCATAGACATAACGCGATTCGATGCCGACGCTGCGCAGGAGCGCGATCAGCAGACTTGCAGTGTCGAAGGCGTTGCCGCTTTTTTTCGCCAAAGCCATTGCCCGCAGCCAGAGGCAAAACAGGCATAGCTTCATCTGCTCCACATAGGGAGCAGAATATGAGCGATGCGAAAGAAAAGAGAAACGTAACATGCACAGGATGATAGCAAAAAAGCAGGGCAGGAGGGATTATTTTTGATTGGACAAATCTAGGTCACAATGCCATAAGTCGGTTTGGCTTTACATCAACATGAAACACGCCATAACTCAAGCCCGACAAATCGACCATCTTCGCCTGGTTTACGGCAACACAGCTCCCATACGCTGCTGTAACTCTAAATCAATATTGAAATCATGGAACTACTCACATGTTCTGTCCGCAGCTGATTCGACTTCGGGACGCGACATTTGCTTTATTCTTTTGAGATGAAGACTAGGCGATTCAGTATCTATTTCAATACCCGCTCCTATTTCACTCAATACTTTTATTACACGCACAGAATACGTTGGACACCAATCTCCATAAATCGCTTTAAATTTAATAAAATAGTCCCCATTAGAATAATTGCTTACATGAGGAAGTCGATCCCTTAATTCTTCAAGAAATGCCAATATAGCCCTTTCTTCTTGCAGCCATAACCTAGCATATTCTTTATCCGATAATTCGCGTTGTCTGAAATATGTCATTTCATCGGTAATATATTCAACGGTATTCGTTTTCCATGTGAAATAACCATCTCCATCTGTCCCTGATAGTCCGCATTCTATCTTTATTTTTTGATGTACGCCATTGCTATCTTTTAAAGTTATTTCTCTGTTTTTGGTATACCTTATCCGCCCTGTTGCAACGCCGTTTTTCTTCGCGGCAACAGAAAATTTCTCCGCATCGAAACCAGCCCCACCAATTATCAAATAAAAGCGAAGCAAACTCATTACTTCCACCTGTAACCGGTTACGTGTGGAAATTTGCTCCAATTAATACGTCCGCATTGTCCAACCTGATATATAACCAAGCTTCCATCTTCGCATGCGCATATATCATAATGTGAAGTTGGATGATAACCTTCTTCTTTAAATTTCTCTGGATCAGTTATTGGGTAAGGCAGCGGGTTGATCTTTATCCGCGTCGTGCCCAACACGTCGCCGACCGTGCTTTGGCCATTGTTTTGCTGTTCCAGGTAGTTTTTCAGTTGTTGTTGGTAGGCTTTGAAGCGGTTTTCCACCGCCGTTTGGTTGACGTTTCTCACCCACCCTTCCGCTTCGTTGATTTCCGCGCCCTGTTGCGCGGCGGTCAACAGGGCTTCTGTATCGAATGGCAGGGCGTCCTGTACATCCATGCCTTTGGTGAAGGTGTATTGCTTGAAGCTGGCGTCCAGCGGTACCCAACTGTCGCCTTCGCTCACCCCGCCGACGTGGTCGATTCCGCGTTCGGGGTGGAATTTGATCCAGGCTTCTACCCACACGTGTTCCAGGCGAAAGCTGACCACCTTGCCGCCACTGGTCAACGCGGTATTCGGGATGCCGCCCTGCCCCAGGATTTGCTGTGCCGCGTCGGGAGTTTTTGCGTCGCCGACCCAGTTCATCAATTGTTCGGCGGGGATGTCGATGGTGCCGTAAACATAACGCGATTCGATGCCGGCGCTGCGCAGGAGCGCGATCAGGAGACTGGCGGTGTCGAAGGCGTTGCCGCTTTTTTTCGCCAACGTTTCTTCCGCACCTTGCACGCTGCCGTAGGTCGGGAAGAAACGGATGTTGTCATAGACCCATTGGTGGATGCGATAAGGGTTGTTGTCCAGTTGCGCGGCCAATGCCTTGATTTCCGTGCTGTGTGGCGCGTCCAGGGTGGCGGATAGTTCGAGTTGGTTCGAACCGGCCAATGGGCGTATTTGCGTGGCGGTGGACGTGGTTGTGGCTTTGCGCGTATTCAGGGCCAGCGCTTGGTCGAGCGCGGCCGCTTTGGTCAAAGGGGCGCGAGATTGTTTGCGGTGGATTTGCCAGGGTAGATTGTTCAGGTCTACGAGGCTGGGGCGGGCGCTGGGCGTGGCGGTGTCGAG
>JAITCV010000146.1 GCA_031282905.1 Azoarcus sp.
AAGGTCAGGATTTTCAAGATGCGCCGGCGCAAGCACTACCAGAAGCATCAGGGACATCGCCAGAACTACACTGAAATCCGCATCGACGAGATTTCGGCCTGAAACCCGGAGGTAAAACCACATGGCACACAAAAAAGCAGGCGGCAGTTCGCGCAACGGCCGTGATTCGGAGTCGAAACGCCTGGGCGTGAAACGCTACGGCGGTCAGTTCGTCGTCGCGGGCAACATCCTCGTCCGCCAGCGCGGCACCGAATTCCATCCCGGTGAAAACGTCGGCATTGGCAAGGATCACACCCTGTTCGCCCTGAAAGACGGCACGGTGAAGTTCCTCATCAAGGGAATCAAGCGCCGTCGCACCGTGGTAATCGAACCCGCCGTACAGCAGGCAGCCTGAACATCATTCATCGAAGTCCTGCTCCCCGAAGCCCTATCTCCGTGGTAGGGCTTCTTGCTTTTTGCCCTGGCGGACATCGCCACAAATGCCGCCCAGGCGCTTTCACTTGCCGCCATGAAATTTTTTGACGAAGCCCGCATCGAGATCATCGCCGGAGACGGCGGTAACGGCGCCGCCACCTTTCGCCGCGAAAAATATGTGCCGCGTGGCGGCCCGAACGGCGGCGACGGCGGACATGGCGGCAGTGTCTACGCCCAGGCCGATCGCAATCTCAACACCTTGATCGACTACCGCTACACCCGCAGCTTTCACGCCGGGCGCGGCGAAAACGGCGGCAGCCGCGATTGTTACGGCAAGGGCGGCGTGGACATCACCCTGAAATTCCCGGTCGGCACCCTCATCCGCGATGCCGACAGCGGCGAGTTGCTCGCCGATCTCGACGAGGACGGCAAGAAAGTGCGGCTCGCCTGTGGTGGACGCGGCGGACTGGGCAACCTCCATTTCAAGTCCAGCACCAATCGCGCGCCGCGCAAGCGCACCATGGGACAGGAAGGCGAACGCCACAACCTGTACCTCGAACTCAAGGTGCTCGCCGATGTCGGCTTGCTCGGTCTGCCCAACGCGGGCAAATCGACCTTCATTCGCGCGGTGTCGAACGCGCGCCCCAAGGTGGCCGATTATCCCTTTACCACGCTTGCGCCCAATCTCGGCGTGGTGCGTACCGAGGAGAGCCGCAGTTTCGTCATCGCTGATATTCCCGGTCTGATCGAAGGCGCGGCGGAAGGCGCGGGGCTCGGTCACCAATTCCTGCGCCATCTCCAGCGTACCCATGTGTTGCTGCATCTGGTCGATCTCGCCCCTTTCGACCCCGGGGCCGACCCCGCGCGTGATGCCAAAGCCATTATCGCCGAGTTGAGGAAATATGATGAAGAATTGTACGGCAAGCCGCGCTGGCTGGTGCTCAACAAGCTCGATCTGATTCCCGAGGAAGAGCGCGCCGAACGGATCGCCGCTTTCCTTGATGCCTATGGCGAGGCGGATGCGCGCCATTTTGAAATTTCCGCGCTCAAGGGGGAAGGCACCCGGGCGCTGATTCATGCCATCCAGGATTTTCTCGATGGCGAACGCGCGCGGATCGAAACCGAACGGGCGCAGCGCGCCACCATCGAAGCCGCGCGCCTGGCTGCCGTCGAGGCCGCGCGGCTGGCGGCGCAAGCGCGCGCGCTGGAAGCGGCTCTGGCGGAAGACGAAGACGAAAGCGAAATCTCCAGCGGGCAAGACGAAGGCAACGGGCATGAATGAAAAGCGAGAGACAAGCATGAGGGAACCCATCCGCAACGCGCGTCGCTTGGTGATCAAGGTGGGCTCCGCGCTGGTGACCCGCAATGGCACGGGACTGGATTTCGCCGCCATCGACGACTGGGCGCGACAGATCGCCGCGTTATGCAAAGAAGAACGTCAATTCATATTGGTGTCATCAGGGGCGATCGCCGCTGGAATGCAGCGCCTGGGGTGGACGCGGCGTCCGCGGGAGATGCACAAGCTCCAGGCCGCCGCCGCCGTCGGCCAGATGGGGCTGGTCGAAGCCTACGAGCAGATATTCTCCCGTCACGAGCTTGCCACCGCGCAGATACTGCTCACCCATGACGATCTCGCCGACCGTGGGCGTTACCTCAACGCGCGCTCGACCCTCGCCGCGCTGCTCGAACTCGGGGTGATTCCGATCATCAACGAAAATGACACTGTTGTCACCGACGAAATCAGGTTCGGTGACAACGACACTCTGGCCGCCTTGGTCGCCAACTTGATGGAGGCCGATGTCCTCATCATTCTCACCGACCAGAAGGGGCTCTATACCGCCGATCCTCGGCAAAACGCCACCGCCGCCCTGGTGCCCGAGGGCGAAGCCGAAGACCGCCGCTTCGAGGCCATGGCGGGCGGCACGGGCAGCGGCATCAGCAAGGGCGGCATGATCACCAAGGTACGCGCGGCCCAGCGCGCCGCGCGCAGTGGCGCTCACACCTGCATCGCCAGCGGGCGGGAACCCGATGCCCTGCTGCGTCTGGTCGCCGGAGAGCAGATCGGCACCCTGCTCCATGCCAGCAGTTCACGACTCGCCGCGCGCAAACAATGGCTTGCCGACCACCTGCAACTGGCGGGTTCCCTCGTCATCGACGCCGGGGCGGTCAAGGCGCTGCACAACGGCAGCAGTCTGTTGCCGGTCGGCGTGCTCGAAGTCCATGGCGAATTCTCCCGTGGCGCGGCAATTGCCTGTTGCGACACCGCAGGCAATGAAATCGCCCGTGGCTTGGTGAATTATGCGGCCAGTGAATGCCGCCGCATTGCCCGCCGCCCCAGTTCCGAAATTGAAACGGTGCTGGGTTACGTCGATGCTCCCGAATTGATTCACCGCGACAATCTGGTGTGCGTGTCGGCGCGCCATTCATGCGACACGCCGTCCGGGCAGGAAACCGACGCTGAATGAATCGTCATTCGGCGCATGCTGGAATATAAGTCATTGATTTTTATGGATAAAACGTCTGCAAGGGAGAGGGAATGCCGACGTTTTCTTGACTTGCGCTGACTTTCATCATCCTCTCGGAAAACAGGAACCGCCGAAAGATTACCAATCAGTTCATTGCGGGTAAATAGAATCTACCGCGTTGCCGCCATTCTGGAGCAAGACATGAAGCAGAAGACTATCCATTGGTATTTTCCGCCTTTTCCTGCTGGCGCGTGCGCATGATCTGATGGCGCGCCCAGTACTTGCCAAGCGCATCCATGAATTCCTCTTGTTTTTCCCCCAGTCCCTTCAGTTTCACCTTGAGGGTTTTATTCAGCATCAAGCCTTTTTCGCTGAGAGTCACATGCAGAACATCGTCATTGACCTGCAATGTCTTGATGTCGTCGTAGGCAATCGGCGGTTTTCCGGGCGGCAAGATGGTTTCGCAGTTGATCTCGAAGTCTCCCTCCTTCTTGGTGGCGAAAGTGAGCGGGGGAAAGTGTTTCAGCACCAGATCACGCTCTTCGGGCTTGGCCGGATCGTAGCGATAGGCGAGGTCGATTTCGTGCGCCTGGGCGAAGGCTTGTTCGTACTCCGCCCACAGGCGCGTTTCCATGGCGTCGGCCGCTTCGATTTCCTCGACCCAATCATGTTCGACCTTTTCCGTCACGACTTGGGAGAAATCCTTCCCGGCAATGACAGCGGAAACATTCCGCATGCGTTCCTCGAGCGGTGGGTGGGTGTCGAACGGGTGGGGAATGTGCGCGCGGGACATGAGGTTGGCAAACCCGCTGGAATGGGCCCAGGGATGCAGCCCTTCCCGGATGCGTCCCGCCAACCCCAGGTTTTCCGCCAGTTTTTCGTCCAGCGCAAAAAGCCCCTCTTCCACCTGGGCGCGATAGATCGAATAGGCGCCAATCTTGACGAGTGCGCGCGCGATGGCCTCCGGCGACACGAGTCTTGCCGCCGCGCTGTCGGCGAGGAATTCCCGCGCGCGGCTTTCGCGGGCCAGCGCGAATTCAAATATCAGCCGATAAAAATACAGGAAAGGCAGGACCAGGTGCATGACATGGCCGATCTCCGCCAGGCTCCCCGCATATCGGTCATATTGGGCGAGTTGTGGCCATAACCGGGCGCTGTTTTTCGTGTCGCCCCCCGCGAAATGCGCCAGTTCATGCGCCAGCACGGCGTCAGCTTCCCGGGTTTCCAATTGGCGCAACAGCGGCAGACTCACGAAGAGTTTTCGTCCTGCCAGAGGTTGATCGCCCACGGTGAGCGGCGCTTCCGTCACGAAGAAGTTGCAGTCGATACCCGCGATCAGGTATTGGGGCGGTGAAGTCTGCAATTGTTCGGCCATCTGGTGGATACGCTGCCACAGTCGCGGCGCGTTGTTCTTTCCAACCAGTTCGCCCGCGATCGCGTCACTGGCGGGCAGTTTTTTGAACATTTCCCATAATACATAACCGATTCCCGCCGCCACGGCGACCCCCGCGATCAGGATGAGTTTGGGGAAATATTTGCCGGAGAAAAACGCGGTCAGCCAAAACGAGAGCCAGACGATCATCGTGCCTTGGGATACCAGGGTCAGCACGCAGGCCAAGGACATCAGATGACGTCCCACGGTGAAGCTGATGAGTTGCAGGCCGCGATTCACAAAGGCCAGCACGGCCAGGAGCGCGATGAGGGCAAACAGGATTACGCCTCCCGCGATCGTCCACCCCGCCAATGATCTTGCCGTTACATGCTGCCACACGAAACCATGAGACGAGCAGATGACATGGCCCTGGCGGCAAGCTTCTTCCATCTGCGCAAGCGCCGCCGCCGGGTCGATATTCTGGGAAACCTCCAGACCATGGGTGAGTGCGTGCCCGGCGTAGAACCACGTGATCGCCGGAACGACGAAAAGCCCGAGCAGCACGAAGACAAAATTCTTGAGAAGATGCCAGGAGAATCCATTCATGAGATATATGACGGGAAATCAATGACGGCATATAGTATATAGGGCTTGGATGCGTTTCTCAAGCACAGGCGGAATGGGGTTCCCGCGCCGGAAATGAGACGGCGGACGAAATACGAGCGTCCGCTTTTTCCTCGCCGCCACCTGTTTTTTTCCACATATTCCGGCATGCTTCCTGGCGTATTTTCCGCACCATCGTGGGCGCGGGAAATACGCCATTCCAGCGATTCCAGCGGGCGTTACATCTTGAACTTGTTGATTTCGACGCGTACCGCCGCAGCCATTGATCCTGAATTTCTCAGTTGGTTATGGAGAACAGAGTAAATATTGATAAAAAATCACGGTTTTGACCAGACGACAGCAGGGTCAGCGATGTCCGCAACAAGCTGCCGCCCACCTCGTTCAGTGGACGGCAGCTTGCCGCATGATGCTTCACAAATAGCGTGTCAGCTTACCATGCAGGCGTATTGGGCGCGCCGGCGCACGAAACGGTCGTACCGCCAGACAAGTGGCAAGTGCCCGCGCCATCGTAGTACAACACCTTGGCATCGGCGCGGGTCGAGAAGCAATAGCCGAACACGGTCACGGTACCGATATCGCCCGTGGCTGCCGCACCGTCGAGGAACTGGCCCAGCGCGAATGTCTTGACTGGCTCTGCGGCATAAAGCGTGTATGAGAACATCGGCGCGCCGGCATGAATGCGGTCACTATAGATTTGGGCGGTATTGCTCGCCACGGCGCTTTCCAGCAAGGCAATGTCGGTATAGCCGGACTCGACATCGAGCAGCATCTGGAATACGTCGCAGTTGTAGCCCGCCAGCGTGTCGGCCTTGGCGGCGATGCCCGAGACCGGCTGGTGGTAGAGATAGATCGAGCTACGCAGATCCATGCCAGTGTTGGTGACCAGCGTCGCCAGCAAGTCGCCATTGGCAACGGAGATGCTGAAATCGTAAGTGAGGTCGCCATGGGGAACGCTCACGGTAGTGGTGGCGAGGTTACCGTGGATGCCGCGGCCGGTCGTGGAGGTGATGAGCTTGACACTCTGGCCTTGGGCAAGGCGGGTGAGATCCCCGCCATCAATGGCGATGTTGATGGTACTGCCCGCGATGTGCGCCGAATTTTCGACGAATTCGCCATCATCGAAATCCCACTGTTGTTCGCCGCTGATGGTGAGCACCACATCGCCCGCGCCGATGTTCGCGGGCAAATGGAAATTGAGCGTCTGGAAGCCGGAGAACCCGCTGATCACGGTGGATTGGCTCTTGTATACATTCAGGGCATTGCCAGAGCTCAGGTCATTGCGCCCGCCGTATAGATTGCCGTGAATCTGGATCGTCTCTTGTGGGTTGCCGTTGGCGCTGGAAGTACCAAGGGTGATGCTGTTGTTGTTGCCACTGCCATGATCGCCATCCATGACGACACCACCATAGATGTCGATGGGACGCTCCGTTTCGCCGATCGTGCTGTTGCGGATGAACACCGCGTTGCCATTGGCTACGCTGCCCGTTCCGTCGTCCCCGTTGGGGACAACAAACCCGCCGCCGATCACAACCTCGTTATCGTCGACGCCGTCCCGTGTGATCGTGCTGTTGTTGATCGTGATCAGATTGCCATTGGCGCGCCCTTGGTCGCTCGCGTCGAAGCCGCCGGCAATGCCAATCACCGGCGCACCATGTACACCATGCAGCAACATCGCGCTGCCGTTGATATATACCGTGTTGTTGAGTGCGCCCGCCCCATAAAGTGAAAGTCCGCCCACCACATGGTAA
>JAITCV010000023.1 GCA_031282905.1 Azoarcus sp.
GCTTGGGAAACATCGCGCAACGCACAAGCTAAATCTGTCGACTGGCAATTTACCACTGAAGATGCAAGAATAAAATTGAAACGACTTTATCCTAATATTTAGATGACGCAAGATACTAGGGCAATAGCCCTAACGATTGCTTCTGTCATCAGTCCTCGGCCTTCAGCCCCCTGGATCGCAGGCATTCGAACAGATGACGCATGGCAAGGCCGCGATGGCTGATCGCGTTCTTGAACTCGGGGTCGAGTTCGGCGGCGCTTTGTTCCAGTTCCGGCAACCAGAACAGCGGGTCGTAACCGAAGCCGCCATTTCCGCGCGGCGCGGTGAGTAGGATGCCATGCCATTGGCCTTGCGCGATCAGCGGGCAGGGGTCGTCTGCGTGATGAACGAGTACCAGGCAGCAGTAATACCATGCGTGGCGCTGGGTTTCGGCCAGTTGGGAGATGTGGGCGATGAGTTGTGCGTTGTTGCGCGCGTCGGATCTGGGCTCGCCCGCGTAACGGGCCGAATGCACGCCGGGTGCGCCGCCGAGCGCGGGCACGCACAGGCCGGAGTCGTCGGCGATCGCGGGCAGGCCGGTGGCGCGCGCGGCATGGCGGGCTTTGGTGAGGGCGTTTTCGACGAAAGTGGGGTGCGGTTCTTCGCTTTCGAGCACGCCGAGATGGGCCTGGGGAATGATTTCCAGCCCCAGCGGCATGAGCAGGGCGCGCATTTCGGTGATTTTCTTCGCGTTGCCGCTCGCCAGGACGAGTTGCGTGGGCGCGCTGGAGGAGTCCGCGTCCGGATTCATCTGGACTCTCCGAGCGCGGCCCATTGCCACGCGATGAGTTGGCTGATGCCCTGTGCGGCGAGGTCGACCATCGCGTCCAGTTCGATGCGGGAAAACGGCGCGCCTTCTGCCGTGCCTTGCACTTCGATCAGGCCGCCGCTGGCGGTCATCACCACGTTCATGTCGGTATCGCAGGCGGAATCTTCGGCGTAATCGAGATCAAGTACCGGCATGCCCTGGTAGATGCCCACCGATACCGCCGCGACCAGTTCGCGCATGGGATGGGCGGCGAGTTTTTCCGTGGCGACCAGCGTAGCCAAGGCATCATGCACCGCGACCGCGGCCCCGGTGATGGATGCGGTGCGGGTGCCGCCGTCGGCCTGGAGCACGTCGCAATCGACGATGATCTGGCGCTCGCCCAGCGCGGCGAGGTCGACCACGGCGCGCAGGCTGCGTCCGATCAGGCGCTGGATTTCCTGGCTGCGGCCGCTTTGCTTGCCCTTGGCGGCTTCGCGCGCCCCGCGGGTGTGGGTGGCTCTCGGCAACATGCCATATTCGGCGGTGAGCCAGCCCCGTCCCTGGCCGCGCAGGAAAGAGGGCACGTTTTCTTCGATGCTGGCGGTGGTGAGTACCTTGGTGTCACCGAATTCGACCAGCACCGAACCTTCGGCATGCCGGGTGTAGTGGCGAGTGAGACGGACGGGGCGAAGCTGGTTGGACTGACGGGCGCTGGGTCGCATGGGTGACAAATCTTCCGAGAGTGAAAATCACTTGCTGAATTTGTGGATGGCCTGGTTGATTTCGGCGATGGCGCGCTCGATGTCTTCGTCGGTGAGATCCATCGCCGCGCCATTGGACGGATGCAGTTGTTCGAAGGAATCCATCTGAGTGGTGAAATCGGTGAGCGCCATGGTCTGGGTCGATACCACGTCGGAGAGCCCCGCGGGCGCTTCGTTGTGCCAGGTCATGGCGAGTATCGACAGGTTGTCGCAATTCGATCCGGCGAGTTCTTCGGCGCGTGACAGCAGTTTGGGCACGGAGACCAGCAGGTTGGTGCCGTGCAGTTTCGCAATGCCTTCGTTGCCCAGCGGTCCCCATGCGCCATCGGTACACAGCACCATGGTGTCGCCGTTGTGCAGCAGGGTACGATGGGAAAATTCGATCTGCGGCGTGAGCGTGCCGCCCAGGCAGGAGTAAACACGGTTGCGCCCCGGGTGTACCGCGGCGCTTTTCACGTCGAGCAGGCCCTGATCCACCATCAGTTGCACCCGCGAGTGGTCGCGGGTCTGGGTCTGGATGCGTTGGTCGCGCAGCAGGTAGAGGCGTGAATCGCCCGCGTGCGCCCAATACGCATGGCTGTCCTGGATGACGCAGGCAACCACGGTGGTGCGCGGAGGCTCGGGAAGCGTCTTGTCGAGCGCATAGTCGAGAATCGCGTGGTGGGCGGACATCAGCGTGTGCGACAGAAACAAGGGCGGGTCGTAGAGAAGGGGCTGGGCCTCGCGCTGGAAAGTCTGGGTGATGTATTGCACCGCGATATGCGCGGCGATTTCGCCGTGCAAGTGCCCGCCCATGCCGTCGGCCAGCACCAGCAGCAACGCGTCGCGCGAGTAGCAATAAGCCAGACGATCCTGGTTGGTTTTGCGTTTGCCGATGCGGCTTTCCTGGAAGATGGTGAATTTCACGACGATTTACCTCTGTTCTTGTCCTTGTCGAGCATGGATTTGAATCTGGACAAGAGGTTGAACTTCGACAGAAAAAATCCCGCGGGCGCGGCGGGCATGGGCGGCGGTGTCTGCACCAGCTCCTTTTGCAAGGTGTAGACGCTTTGCGGACGTTGCAACGGGTCCATGGTCAGGCACCAGTCAACCAGATTGAGCAGTTGCACCGAATATTTCGTCTTGTACGCCCTGGATACCGCCTGGTAGGTGTCCTTCTTGGCGCGCTCGTCCGAATGCGGCGGCGCGGTGCCGGCGATGCAGGCGTGCATGCTCGCCCCCACGCTGTAGATATCGCTCCACGGCCCCAGCGCGTCACGGTTGGAATACTGCTCTGGCGAGGCGAAACCGGGGGTGTACATCGGTTTGAGCATCGGTTGTTCCAGGGTAAGCGTCTGACGGGCGGCGCCAAAATCGAGCAGCACCGGGGTGCCGTCGCTGCGCAGGTAGATGTTCGAGGGTTTGATGTCGAGGTGGAGCAGCTTGTGGGCATGTACTTCGCGCAAACCATTCAACATGCGGCTGAAGACGTTGCGGATGAAGCGTTCGGAGACCTCGCCACGATGACGCTGGATGTAATCATGCAGGGTTTGCCCGCGCTCGAACTGCATCACCATATATACGGTATTGTTGGCGCGGAAAAAATTGAGCACTCGAACCACGTTGGGGTGAAGCAGACGGGCAAGCGCCCTGCCTTCCTCGAAGAAGCATTTCATCCCGTAGCGGAAGGCGGGCATGTTGGCCTCGGGCACCTTGGGCTCGATTTCACCCTCTTTGCGCAGGGCAAGCGAATTGGGCAGGTATTCCTTGATTGCGACCGGCGTGCCGTCGTTGTCGTAGGCCAGATAGACGATGGAAAATCCTCCAAGCGAAAGCTGGCGTTCGATCCGGTACCGATCGAGCTGAAAACCGGCAGGCAGAGCACAGTTTGCTTGGGACGGCATCTTGGAGGGGTGCCAGAATACTGGCGTTCGTGGCCATGTTGAGACAGAATCGCGGATTTTAGCCGATTGTGGCCGATGGCCGGGGACATTCATGATCTACAGTATGACCGGCTTTGCCGCGCAAAGCCGCGAACTCGGCGCCGCCAGCCTTCACCTCGAACTGCGCAGTGTCAATTCGCGTTACCTGGACATTTCGTTTCGCATCGCCGATGAATTGCGCCAGGCCGAACCCGCCTTGCGCGAACTCATCAGCGGACGCCTGTCGCGCGGCAAGATCGAATGTCGGCTCGGCGTGCAGAACGTGGAACGCGCGCCGCGCGAATTCGCGCTCGACACGGCCTTGCTCACCCAGCTTGCCGAAGCCCAGAACACGGTACGGGAGCGTTTCCCCGACGCCCGCCCGCTGACGGTGGCCGACCTGCTTTCCTGGCCGGGCATGCTCGCCGACGACAATCCGGATTTCGCCGAAATGCAGCCGCTCATCATCGAACTTGCCCGCGCCACGCTCGACGAATTCGTGGCCAGCCGCGCGCGTGAAGGCCAGAAACTGGTGGACATGGTGCGCGAACGCATCGCCCGCATGCGCGAGCTGGTGAGCGTCGCCACGCCGAGAATGCCCGCCATCGTGGCGGAGTACCGCGAACGCCTCACCCGGAAACTGCACGAGGCGCTGACTTCATCCGATGAAGAACGCATCATCCAGGAAGTGGTGATTTATGCCCAACGCATTGATGTCGCGGAAGAACTGTCCCGTATGTCCGCCCACCTGGACGAACTCGAACGCATCCTGACCAACGGCGGCGCGGCAGGCAAACGGCTCGATTTCCTGATGCAGGAACTCAACCGCGAAGCCAACACCCTGGGCTCCAAATCCCCCGCCGCCGACATCACCAGCATCGCCATGGAACTGAAGGTGCAAATCGAGCAGATCCGGGAACAGGTGCAGAACATCGAGTGAGCGCCAACGACTGTTTCGGATAATATCCTGAACAGATACGCATTCGAGATCGACGGACAAAGACGACCTGCTCGATGTCGGCAAGGTTTTCGTAGCCAAATTGGAACTGTAGGGCCAGCCCCTGCACGCCCTCCGCCTACATCATGGCAAAACTGCTGGGGGGGGCGATGCTCGTCTTTCCGCTGGAATCATCAGCGCTGGAATCATCACGATGCCGATGGTTCCGTTCTTCTGTGGGCCAAGCCCACATGCAATGACAATGGATTTATCTTGCGGCTTCGCCGCCGGACTGCACGACAATGACAAAATCCTTGACACGCTGGCTCGTGCGCGCGATACGCGTGGAGGAATCCGGGCGATACGACGATCTGCAAGCGGGTTTCGCGTGGCTGTACGGTTTCGTTGCCGCGCGTCGGCGCGAGTTTGCCGGCTTGCTGGCGCTGGCCTTGCTGGCATCGGCGCTCGCCCTGCTACAGCCGTGGCTGATGAAACACCTGCTCGACGATGGCTTGCTCGCGGGCGATTACGCCATGCTGGCCGCCATGGCCGCCGGCATGATCGTCGCCGGTATGGCCGCCACGCTTCTCTCCGGTCTCAATCGTTACCTGCATACCGCGTTGTCCGGGCAAATCCTCTTTGCGTTGCGCGGTGACCTCTATCGCCATTTGCAAATCTTGTCGCCCGCTTTTTTCGGCGAACGGCGCACGGGCGACCTGCTTTCGCGGCTCGATGGCGATGTGGCCGAAATCCAGCGTTTCGCCGTCGATAGTCTGTTTGCCGCCGTCACCAGCCTCATCGGACTGGCCGGCACGCTTTGCCTGATGTTTGCCTTGTCGTGGCGGCTTTCGCTGCTGTTGTTCGTGCTGTTGCCGCTGGAATTTTTCTGGCTGCGCTGGATGCGCCGCAAAGTGGAGGCGCGCGCGCGCCGGTTGCGGGAGCGTGCCGCCGACCTTTCCAGCTTTTTCGTCGAAACCTTGCCGGCGATGAAATTCATCCAGTCGGCCCGCCAGGAAGCACGCGAGGCACGGCGGCTGGATGGTCTCAGCCAGCATTACCTCGCCGATCTCCTCGAGTTGCAGGTCACGGAATTCTTCACCCATGCCGTTCCCGGCACCCTGACTTCAGTCACCCGGGCGACGGCGTTTCTGATCGGCGGTTATTGGGTCATCGACGGCGGCTGGCAACTCGGCGCGCTGGTCGCCTTTTCCACCTACCTCGGCATGGCGACCGGCCCGGTCGGCAGTCTTCTCGGCCTTTATGTGGCCATCCAGCGCATGAGCGTGAGCCTCGGACGGGTCGCCGAACTGCGCCAGGCGAAGCCGGATGTCGCCCCGGATGCCCTCCCGCAACCATGCGAAGAGAATGGGCCGTGTCGTGGTGAGATTCGCCTCGAAAACGTCCAGTTCACTTATCCCGGCCGTCCGCATGCCGTGCTGAAGGGCGTGAGCGCGACCTTGCCCGCCGGAGGCAAGATTGCCCTCTCGGGTTCTTCCGGCGCGGGGAAAACGACCCTCATCGATTTGCTGCAACGCCATTTCGACCCCAATGCCGGCGCGATTTTCCTCGATGGCCGCGATCTACGTGAATTGCCGCCCTGGCGCGTGCGTGAAGCCGTGGCCGTCGTCAGCCAGGAAACCGTGCTCTTCCGCGGCTCGCTTGCCGACAACATCCGCTATGCCGCGCCGGACGCGAGCGAGGAGGAGGTGCGTCGCGCCGCCCATCTCGCGCAACTCGACGAACTCGTCGCCAATTTGCCGCAAGGCTTGGAGACGCCCTTGGGCGAACGCGGCCAACAACTCTCCGGCGGACAAAGACAGCGTCTGGCGATCGCCCGTGCCCTGCTGCAATCTCCCGCCGTGCTGGTGCTCGACGAGGCGACATCGGCGGTCGACGAGCTCACCGAGGCACGGGTCATCGCCGAGGTCGATGCCCTTTTCAGCGCCCGCACCCGCATCCTCATCAGCCACCGCCCGGCAACGCTGCGCGGCTGCGACCTGGCTTTCGCGCTGGTCGATGGGCAATTGGTGTAGTGTC
>JAITCV010000179.1 GCA_031282905.1 Azoarcus sp.
ACTTCTTCGACAGGATCGTCGTGATCGCCGCCGTCAGCGTCGTCTTGCCATGGTCAACGTGACCGATCGTCCCCACGTTTACGTGCGGCTTCGTACGCTCGAACTTGCCTTTAGCCATGTTTGCTTCCTCGTTTGTCCAGTCGTGAAAATTACTTGCGATTGCTGATGACGGCTTCGGCCACGCTCTTGGGCGCTTCGACGTAGTGCTTGAACTCCATCGAATAGGTCGCGCGGCCCTGGGTGAGCGAGCGCAACTGGGTCGCATAGCCGAACATCTCGGCCAGCGGCACCTCGGCCTTGATTTCCTTCACGCCGCCGGGCAGGTCGTCCATGCCCTGAACGATGCCGCGCCGTCCGGAGAGGTCGCCCATGACGTTGCCCATGTAGTCTTCCGGCGTTTCGACGACCACGGCCATCATGGGCTCCAGCAGAACCGGATTGGCCCTGCGCATCGCGTCCTTGAAGGCCATCGAGGCGGCCATCTTGAAGGCGTTTTCGTTCGAGTCCACGTCGTGGTAGGAACCGTCGAACAGCGTGACCTTGACATCCACCACCGGGAAACCGGCGAGCACACCGTTGGGCAGGGTTTCCTGCAAGCCCTTGTCGACCGCCGGGATATATTCGCGCGGCACCACGCCGCCCTTGATGGCGTCGACGAATTCGTAGCCCTTGCCGGCCTCGTTCGGTTCCAGCTTGATCCAGACGTGACCATATTGGCCGCGTCCGCCAGATTGCTTGACGAACTTGCCTTCCTGTTCGACCGCCTTGCGGATCGCTTCGCGGTAGGCCACTTGTGGCGCGCCGACGTTGGCTTCGACGTTGAATTCGCGCTTCATGCGGTCGACGATGACTTCGAGGTGCAGTTCGCCCATGCCGGAGATGATGGTCTGGCCGGATTCCTCGTCGGTGCGGACGCGGAACGAGGGGTCTTCCGCCGCCAGGCGACCGAGCGCGATGCCCATTTTTTCCTGGTCGCCCTTGGTCTTGGGTTCGACGGCGACATGGATCACCGGCTCGGGGAAGACCATGCGTTCGAGGATGATGGGCGCGTCGGGGTCGCACAGGGTCTCGCCCGTGGTGACTTCCTTCAGGCCGATACACGCGGCGATGTCACCCGCCAGCACTTCCTTGATTTCGGCGCGGTCGTTGGCGTGCATCTGCACGATGCGGCCGATGCGCTCTTTCTTGCGCTTCACGGGGTTATAGACCGTGGAGCCGGATTCCAGCACACCCGAATAGACGCGGATGAAGGTCAGTTGCCCGACGAAAGGATCGGTCGCCAGCTTGAACGCGAGCGCGGAGAACTTTGCCGAGTCATCGGCGGCGCGGGAATCGGGACGTTCATGTTCGTCCTCGCCCGTCACCGGGGGAATATCGACCGGCGAGGGCAGAAATTCGATCACCGCGTCAAGCATGCGCTGCACGCCCTTGTTCTTGAAGGCGCTGCCGCACAGCATGGGCTGGATTTCGCAGGCGATGGTGCGCAGGCGCAAGCCCAGCTTGATCTTGTCCTCGGGGAGTTCGCCACTCTCCAAGTACTCGTCCATGAGTTCCTCGGAGGCTTCGGCGGCAGCTTCGATCATCTGTTCGCGCCATGTTTTGGCATCGTCGAGCAGTTCGGCGGGAATGTCGCGGTAGTCGAACTTCATGCCCTGGGAAGCTTCGTCCCAGTAGATCGCCTTCATCTTGATGAGGTCGACCACGCCGGCGAACTTGTCCTCGGCGCCGATCGGGATCACGACCGGCACCGGATGCGCCTTCAGGCGGGTCTTCATCTGGTCGACGACCTTGAAGAAATTCGCGCCGGAGCGGTCCATCTTGTTCACGAAGGCCAAGCGCGGCACCTTGTACTTGGTCGCCTGCCGCCATACGGTCTCGGACTGCGGCTGCACGCCGCCCACGGCGCAATACACCATGCACGCGCCATCGAGCACGCGCATCGAGCGTTCCACCTCGATGGTGAAATCGACGTGCCCCGGCGTATCGATGATATTGAAGCGATGTTCGGGGAAGTTCAGATCCATCCCCTTCCAGAAACACGTGGTCGCTGCGGAAGTAATGGTGATGCCGCGCTCCTGCTCCTGAACCATCCAGTCCATGGTGGCCGCGCCATCGTGCACCTCGCCGATCTTGTGATTGACACCGGTGTAATAAAGGATGCGCTCGGTCGTCGTCGTCTTGCCGGCGTCGATATGGGCGGAGATACCGATGTTGCGATAGCGTTCAATAGGAGTCTTGCGGGCCACGATAGTTATCCTGCCTTCGGTTGTCGCGCGAGCACGCGATCGTCTGTCATTGCGTCATAAAGCAATCGAGCCCTTCACAGGGCCCGATGCGCCGTCAAGCCAAAAAATCAAAAACGGTAATGGGAGAAAGCCTTGTTGGCTTCGGCCATGCGGTGCACTTCTTCGCGTTTCTTCATCGCCGCGCCACGGCCTTCCGCCGCTTCGAGCAACTCACCCGCCAGGCGCTGGGCCATCGACTTTTCGGCGCGCTTGCGGGCGGCCTCGCGCAGCCAGCGCATCGACAGCGCCATGCGGCGGGAAGGGCGCACTTCGACCGGCACCTGATAGTTTGCCCCGCCAACGCGGCGGCTCTTGACTTCCACCACCGGCTTGACGTTGGTCACTGCGGCGGAGAACACCTCCAGCGGGTCCTTGGCGGCCTTGGTGCTGATGTGCTCGAACGCGCCATAGACGATGCGCTCCGCAACCGACTTCTTGCCGGACTGCATGATGACATTGATGAACTTGGAGACATCCTGCGAGGCAAACTTCGGATCGGGCAGGATTTCACGTTTCGGTACTTCACGACGACGCGGCATGACAACAACCTCTCGATATTGGACAAAACCAGCCCGTCAGGACTGTTTCGGACGCTTGGCGCCGTATTTGGAGCGCGACTGCTTGCGATCCTTGACCCCTTGAAGGTCGAGGGAGCCGCGAACGATGTGGTAGCGCACCCCTGGCAAGTCCTTCACCCGTCCGCCGCGAATCAGCACCACCGAGTGTTCTTGCAGGTTGTGGCCTTCGCCACCGATGTAGGAGATGACTTCGAAACCGTTGGTCAGACGAACCTTGGCGACCTTGCGCAACGCGGAGTTCGGTTTCTTCGGTGTCGTCGTATAGACACGGGTACACACTCCGCGCTTCTGCGGACACGCATCGAGCGCGGGCACCTTGCTCTTGACCACCTCGACCTGGCGCGGCTTGCGAACGAGCTGATTGATTGTTGGCATGACGTAAGAATTTCCAAAAAACCGAGGCAGCCCACCATGGGCCGCCTCGAGTAGTTGATTCCGGCGCGGTTGATTCCGGTTGTGGTCGACCATGACAGATAAAATCGACCTACAAAAGACTGCGGATTCTAGTCCAGAACTACGCGCGGAGTCAACGCCTGAGCGCGCCTTTGTCGCGAGCCTTGTGTATCTGATCGAGTTTTTCGAAGTGGGAGAAGATTCGGCGAAAGCCTTGAGCCGACGAAACAGACGCTCGACTTCGTGGCAGTGACGGGACAGGACTCGATCATATTCCCAAGGATAGCCCCGGCACGGGTAAGCGGATTCTGACTGGAAAAGGGGCGGCCTGGGTATCCTCGACGACGCTTCACCCGGGCTAAACGGGCTATAAGCGGCTCCTGTTTTTCCTTTTCCCCCATGATGCTTTACGCCGCTACTGCGGAGGGTGAATAGCTGTAGCACTTTTTCGGGCAGACCCGGTTGCATGCGCCACAGCCGATACAGTCGGCGGCATTTTTCAAGGTCATGACCGAGGCATCACCTCCGTCGTCATCGTCATCGTCGGTGGCTTTTTCGACCAGGTCGAGCACATCGCGCGGACAGACCTTGAAGCAACGGCCACAGCCAATGCATGCGTCCTGGTTGATGGCGGTGACGAATTCGGGCACCCAGATGGTGCCGCCAAGGGTCAGACCGGTAATGTTTTCGGGCATCTCTCGCACTCCTTGCGTGTTCAGTCCCCAGCCTGCGCCCGGGCCGCGATGACGATGCCGGTGGCAAGATCGTAATCGCGGGTGAATTCCAGGCAATGGCCGCTGACGTTGGTGAAAAGGAAAAATAAATGTTCGGGCGTCTCCAGCATGGGTTCGAGCCGGGCGGGCACATCGTCTTCGCCGCATTCGGTAAACATCACCCCGGGAAATTGCCCGCGCAACCGAACAGCATCTTTGACCGGCACGGCGGCCACGGCGGTCAGGGTCTCCCTGGAGATCATCGCGCTTCTCCGGCGAGCGCCGCTTCCTCATACTTCGCCAGCGAGGCTGCCGACACACCCATGACGCGAGCAAGCCAAGGCGGCGGCGTGGCGATGCTGGTTTGCAGGCGAATGAGCACTTCGCGCGCGGGACCTCCCCTGGGTTGCTTGATGGGATGTACGCCAGCGCGCACCACCTTGGCCGCCGCCGGCCCGCCGATGGATTGCAGGTACACGATATGGCAGTCGGACACCAGCGCGGCGCGAGCCGCATTCTTGTCTTCAGCTTCGTCGGCATCCAGCGCGCCGCGTACGTCGATCAGCGTTACCGTGTCGGCGGAGACCTGATAGATCAGGAAACGCTCACAGGAGCCAAAGTGGCCGTCGAGTTCCTCGCCGTGGTTGGAGGCGACGCCGACTCGAATGGATCGCGGAATTGCTCCTTCCCGGTAAGGTTCTACTGTCGGCAGGTCGCTCCTCTCGCCTTCTCCCTTGAAAATCTGGTGGATGGCCTTGAGGGTTGCGAGCGGTACGCCCACTGCGCAGTTTTCTTCGGCATGATCGCCCGCCAGGATTTCGCGCAGATCTTCCACCGTGACCTGGGCCAGCTTGGCTTCGGTGAGCGGCAGGTTGTGGCGTTCGGCGAGCGCGCTCACGAATGCCGTGATGTCGATGTGTTCCAACATGCGGGCGGCAAGCGCGATGCGCAGCGCGGCTTCGCGGGAAGCGGTACGGTGAGTGTCGGTTTTGCCCATCGGCAAACTCCTTATATGCGCGGGCATTTCAGGCATACGCGATGCTGCCCGACGGACAGACGTCCATGCACTTGGGTGAATCGTGATCCTCACACTCCGTACAGCTATCGGCATTGACGACGAGATTGCCTTTCTTGATGCTGATGGACTTGGTTGGACAGACCGGAATGCAGTCGTCGCAGCGTGTGCATTCATCCACGTTGATGGTGACAGCCATGATGATGTCCTTGTGTTTGCTTGCGTTTGCGTTACGGCTTTCAGTCTTCCGCCGCCACCAGCCGCCGGGCGGCAACCGAGATCGGCAGGCGTTCGGGCTTGGGCATGGGGTCGACGTAGTAGATGCCGCCGTTTTCCAGTTTCAGTTCGCCGCCCCATTTTTCCGGGGTGTCGAACTCGATCGAACGGATGTCGGCTTCCATGTCGCGCTTGGGAAGGTAGAACACCAACCCGCCTGCGGGTTTTTCTCGAATCATGATGTTGGCCATGCGTCAGTTCCTTTCAGTGAAGTCCGCCCGTCATGCGTCCAGATTACGTAGCCAGGTGTTGAAAACCGCATGCGCGGCGTTGCTCAAACGTACCTGCACGTGGCCGGCTTCGGCACGCAGGGCGCGGGGATCGATGCCCGCCTGGCCGATTTCGCAGGCATGACCGACCAGCCATCTTTCGAGTTTGCGCACCTCGGCTTCCAGGTGGAATTGCAGGCCCAGAACCTTGCGTCCCAGTGCGAATGCCTGATTGGCGCAGACCGGCGTGCTCGCCAGTTTGAGCGTACCCGGCGGAATGTCGAACTGGTCTCCATGCCAATGCAATACCGGCGTGTCGCCCACGGCGGCCAGAGCCGAGGCGCGGCCTTCGGGCGTCAAGATGAGCGGGGAGAAACCGATTTCCTTGACGCCCATCGGCTGCACCTTGGCGCCCAATGCGCGGGCGATGAGTTGCGCACCCAGGCAGATGCCCAGCAACGGCCGTCCCGCGCTCAAGCGTTCGCGCACGACGGACAATTCCCTTTCCAGGAAAGGATAAATTTGTTCGTCATCAACCCCAATGGGCGCGCCGAGCACGAGCAACAAATCGGCTCGCGCGCCATCGCCGAGGTCGTCGAGCGCAGGATCGAGATAATGCAGTTCGTAGCCTTGCCCGGACAGCACGGTTTCGAGGTTGCCCGCGTCCTCGAAATGGATATGGCGCAAAGCGATGGCCGTTTTCATCAAAGCTCCTTCCAGAAATCAAGGGTCGGGCTTGATTCCCTGTCTTCTCGATCAGCGCACCAGATCGTGGTTGTAGTCGCTTACTCCCATCAGCCGGGTTTCGTCATCCAGACGTTCCAGTACGGCATTGACCAGCGTGGTGAGGATGTACATCGCGCCTTCATAACCCAGGGTGGTCATGCGGTGCAGGTGGTGGCGGTCGAAAATCGGGAAACCGAGCCGGATCAGCGGCACCTCGAAATCCTTGCCTTTGTGCAGGGTGTCGCGCTGGATGTACTTGCCATAACTGTTGCCGATGAGAAAATCCGGCTTGTCGGTGAAGCACAGGCTGCGCAAATGCCAGAGGTCATGACCAGGATAGGTTTTGCCTTGGGTGCCATAAGGCGAAGTGGCAAGGAGTTTGTCCATCGCCTTCGCCCATTTCTTGGAGCCATTATGGCAAAGGATGTGGGTTGGCTCGATGCCCAGTTCCAACATGAAACCCACCATGCCGTAAGTGAAATCGGGATCGCCGTAGATCGCCATTTTCTTGCCGTGCAGCCAGGCGTGGGAATCGGTCATCATGTCGACGAGCCGTCCACGTTCCTTGGTGAGCGAATCGGGAATTTCCTTGCCGGTCACTTGCGAGATCGCCATCAGGAATTCGTCGGTAGCGGACAGCCCCATCGGAATGGTGATCTTGGGCACCTCGTGATTCCAAGTGCCTTCGACGTATTTCCTGGTCTTTTCCAAGCCCTGGGGTTGCAGCAGGAAAGTGGTGATGGCGTTGGGCGCATCCTTGACTTCGGGGATGGTGGTGCCGCCCGCGTACATGCGGAATTCGCCATCCGCTGGCGTGTCGAGTACTTCCTCGGGGTCACAGAGGAATGTGTAGCTCACCTCCATTTCCTTCAACATCCGCTTGATGACGCGGTAGTTGCCGAGATAAGTCTCGAAACCAGGAACGATATTGATCCTGCCGTTCTTGCCGGGCTCTTTGCCTTCCATTTCGTTCAGGGTGAAATAGCGCAGGATGCCCTCTTCCATGTTGTCCCAGCCGGTGACATGGGAGCCGACAAAGGAAGGTGTATGGGCAAAAGGCACCGGGAAATCCTTGTCCAGGTAACCTTCGCTCTTGGCATTGTTGATGAATGCGTTCAAGTCGTCGCCAATGACCTCGGCGATACAGGTGGTCGACATCGCGATCATTTCCGCGCCATAAAGACGAGTGGCGTTGGAGAGCCCTTCATGGACATTCTTCTGGCCGCCGAATACCGCGGCGTCCTCGGTCATGGAATCGGCGATGAAGGCGATCGGCTCCTTGAAATGGCGGTTGAAATAGGTGCGGAAATACGCCACGCAACCTTGCGAACCATGGATATAGACCAGGCTCTTGTGAAAACCCAGGCCGCAAAGCGCGGAACCAAGCGGCTGGCACGCCTTGGCCGGGTTGATGGTCAGCGCCTCGCGCTTGAAATTGATCTCCTGGTATTCCGGCGTCGTTGTCCAGTCGAAGGTTTCCTTCACCTTGTCCGCGCCGGGATTTTCTTCAAAACCCGCGCGTTTCCTCGCCAGGGTGTCCTTGTAGTCGTCATTGCGAAACAAGGGGTAACAAGGCTTGATGTTTTCTACGTCCTGCATCTCGATCTCCTTTGCGGCACCACCCATCCGTGGATACGCGCCAAAGTCAGGTCATCTGGGGAAAAGCTCTTGCACACAGGGGCAAAAGGCGCATTGCCCCCGCTTGAAGCGGAAGCGCGGTCAGGCCGCATCCTTCAACGCCTCCTCATCCTTCTTTTTCAGCCAGGGCGCTTTCATGTTCTTCCAGCACGGATTGTTGAGCGTCATATCCATGTCGCGCGCGAAAATGGCAAAACCGTCAACACCGTGATACGGCCCGGAATAATCCCAGGAGTGCAGTTGGCGGAAAGGGATGCCCATCTTGTGGAAAACGTATTTTTCCTTGATGCCGGAGCCAATCAGGTCTGGTTTCATCGCCTCCACGAATTGCTCGAATTCGTAGCCAGTGACGTCATCATAGATCAGGGTTGCGTCGCCCATGTCCTTGATGGTGCGGTCGTAATCGTCGTTATGGGCAAATTCATAGCCCGTGCCGACCACTTCCATGCCCAGGTCTTCATACGCGCCCACCACGTGCCGCGGTCGCAGGCCGCCGACGTAGAGCATCACCTTCCTGCCTTCCAGGCGCGGGCGATATTTGGCGATCACCGCCTCCATCAGCGGCGTGTATTTCTCGATCACGCGCTCCGCGCCTTCCTTGATTTTGTCGTCGAAGAAAGAAGCGATCTTGCGCAGGGATTCCTTGATCTTGGTTGGACCAAAGAAATTGTATTCCAGCCAAGGGATACCGTATTTTTCCTCCATGTGGCGGCTGATGTAATTCATCGAACGGTAGCAATGCAGGAGATTCAGTTTCACGTTGGGCGTGTTTTCCATCTCCGCCAGCGTACCATCGCCCGACCATTGCGCGACGACCCGCAGGCCCATTTCTTCGAGCAAGATGCGCGAAGCCCAGGCATCGCCACCGATGTTGTAATCGCCGAGAATCGCCACATCATAAGGCGTCTTCTCGAACGGCTGCCCGTCGCGGTTGGAAAGAATCCAGTCGCGCACCGAATCGTTGGCGATATGGTGCCCGAGCGATTGCGACACGCCGCGAAAGCCTTCGCAGCGCACGGGCACCACCGGCTTGCCGATTTCGGCGGCAGTTTTCTTGGCTACGGCTTCGATATCGTCGCCGATCAGGCCGATCGGACATTCGGACTGGATCGAGATGCCCTTGTTCAAGGGAAAGAGTTGCTCGATTTCGCCGATCAGCTTGGTGAGTTTCTTGTCACCGCCGAATACCACATCCTTTTCCTGGAAATCGGAAGTGAAATTGATTTCGCAAAAGGCGTCTACCCCGGTCGTGCCGATGTAGTAATTGCGGCGGCCGGCACGGGCATATTGACCACAGCCGACCGGGCCGTGCGAGATGGAAATCATGTCCTTGATCGGCCCCCAAACCACGCCCTTCGAGCCCGCATAGGCACAGCCGCGCATGGTCATCACCCCCGGCAGGGATTTGCGGTTGGAGGTTATGCACTTTTTTGATGATTCCAACGTTTTATCGTTGACCATCAGGTGCTTGGCCCGGTCCTTCTTGGCCTTTTCAGGATAAACCTCGAGCACTTCCTGGATAAGGCTCTCGGTTTCTTCACGGGTGAGTGCAGCCATATTCATTCTCCTCTTCGCGCGGGCAGCTATCCGTGCACGCACACGATTGAAGTCTTGTCCTTGTCCCGCGCGCAAACACAAACATGCGGGACGAGCGTATCAAGCCTGCTGCTGTTCAAGCGGCGGCAGCTTCGGCAGCCAGTTCAGCGGCGGTCTTGCCGACGATGGATTCATCTTCCGCGTCCATGATGCCGAACTCCATCAACAACTCTTCGAGCTCGTCCATGGTGCAGGGCGTGGGGATGACAAACTTCTTGTTGTCGATGATCTTGCGCGCCAGCGCCCGGTATTCGTCGGCCTGCTTGGCCTTCGGGTCGTACTCGATCACCGTCATGCGGCGGATTTCCGCATGCTGCACGGTATTGTCGCGCGGCACGAAGTGGATCATTTGCGTACCCAGCTTGGCGGCCAGCGCCTCGATCAATTCGTCCTCGCGGTCGGTCTTCCGGGAATTGCAGATCAGCCCCGCCAAGCGCACGCCACCCGAATTGGCGTATTTCACGATGCCCTTCGAGATATTGTTGGCCGCATACATCGCCATCATCTCGCCCGAACACACGATGTAGATTTCCTGCGCCTTGTTTTCCCGAATCGGCATGGCAAAACCGCCGCACACCACGTCGCCCAGTACGTCATAGAAGACGAAGTCGAGGTCTTCATCGTAAGCGCCCTCTTCTTCGAGAAAGTTGATCGCGGTGATCACCCCGCGCCCGGCGCAACCCACGCCCGGTTCCGGACCGCCAGATTCAACGCATTTGACATTGCCGAAACCAACCGACATCACATCTTCCAACTCGAGATCTTCCACGCTGCCGGCCTGCGCGGCCAATTCCATCACTGAGTTCTGCGCTTTCGAGTGCAGGATCAGGCGGGTGGAATCGGCCTTGGGGTCGCAACCGACGATCATCACTTTCTTGCCCGCTTCGGCGAGCGCGGCGACGAGATTCTGGGTGGTGGTGGATTTGCCGATGCCGCCTTTACCATAGATGGCGCATTGACGAAGTTTTGCCATGATGTATTACTCCTTGTCGAGGAACCGAAACTGACTCAAAACCGGCTACAAACGTTGAGCCACGCCTATATCCCTGCAATCGCCGTGCCAAGTCTATGGAAATCAGCTAAATGACTGAAAAAAAAGAAAATTTGCCCGTATCTCCCCCCCTGGAAAGCACGTTTCCGCCTGATACGGCTCCTACAATTTGTCGGGCGAACGACATTGGAAGCGACAAACCCTCCCACAAAGACAGGCAAGTGATCCCACTGGAAATCGCTCGTCTCACCCTGCCCGCATCCTGTCGCCTGTCGCTCAACCGCTGCAACCTGCCCACCGAGGCGCTGGCAAGTTTCGCTTTCCAACTCGATCCTCGAAGCCTCGAACTTGACGGCATACACTCATTGCATCATGGGCTGTTCGAGCGCCTGGATGAAGAGCCCGACCCCACCGCCCGTGTCTCGCTTTTCCGCAGACACATGAATGCCTGTTTCATGCTCGATGCCCCGCCGGAAATGGGCCTATCGCCATCGGTGCGCGTCGATCGCAGCCGCATGGACTATCTCTGTCTGCTGCATGGCTGGATGTTCAGTGCCGAGAGTCGTGAAGGCGCGGTGCTCAAGGCTTGGGTGGAATCCCGCTTCGGGCTGGTCACTCGTTACCACTGCGGCATGCTCGACGCGCTACGGCAAGGCGGGGAAACCCGCGCCGCGTTCGAGCACAGCGTCGCCGCCGGGCTGTACAACGCCAGCGCGCTGGAAAGCCAGCTCGATCTGCTCTACTCATGGGGCCAATACGAACTCGGGCGGCGCCATCCCGGCCAGCGCCATTTCACCCTTTACCGCGGGCTATCCAGCCTGCGCACCAATCTGCCCCGGCTCGACGATGGACGCCAACTGGTCGAACTCAACAATTTGAGTTCCTTTTCCGCCAGCCTCGAGCGCGCCGACGAATTCGGCAACATCGTCATATCCTGCGCCATTCCCGCCGCCAAGATCCTCGTCTTTCCGGGGCTGTTGCCCGGACTGCTGCGCAGCGAAGACGAATATCTGGTGATCGGCGGGGTGGTTGCCGTGCGCCGGGAGTATTGACTGACTCGTCCTTGACGTTGCGGATGGCTGAACCAGTCAACGCACTCTTTTCGATGGATAGGGCGACACCTGCGTCGCCCTTGAAAAGCCATCTGATTGCCAAGGGCCTGTGGCCCAGGATTTCAGACTGCCCTGTTTTCCTTGACCTCTATCTCTTGCCCGCAGGCAAGATGCCGATTGCTACGCCGAAATTCGCCACCAAATCGTCAGCACCGGCCAAAACATCGGGGAAATGGACATGATGATCGCGGCGCACGCGCTCTCTGCCGCGGCAACACTGGTCACCAACGATCTGCGCCATTTCGAGCGAGTCGAAGCGCCCTTGATCCTGGAAAACTGGGTATAGCGGCTTCCGGGTAGAGGATATTTCCACGCCATGTTTTTGGTATTTTTGCCTGTCCATCCCGTTCCACTGTCGCAATCAATCAGGCGTTCAACATCACCAGGCCAGACAGAATGATGTCGGACAACACCGGAGCGCGTTGGAACAGGTAAAAATGCCCGCCATCGAAACGATGACAGCAAAACGCGGCGGTGGTAAGACGCCGCCATTTTTCCATATCCGCGCCTTCGACGATGTCGTTTGCGCCGTACAAAGCGGTCACGGGGATTTCCAGCGCGGCAAGCTCAATGGGCCGGTATTGCATGACCGCGCCCAGAT
>JAITCV010000059.1 GCA_031282905.1 Azoarcus sp.
GCTGTTGCCATTGCCCTTGAACGCGGTGGGCGCGTCGTCGAAGTTGCGTGTATTGTCGAATATCTCGGAACCCGGAAAACTCACCGGCATGAAACGGGTCGAGGACACCTGCATGGTGCGCGTGCCCTGGTCGCCCGCGTAGGTGACCCCGGTGATGCTGCCCTGGAACGGCTGGGTCTGGGAACGATAACCGGAAAAGAGGAAATCACCCGCGGCATCCTGGGTGTTGGCAAGCGAGAGCAGCGAGTCGAACTGCGACTTCATGTCGGTGGCGAAATCGTTCAATTCATCCTGGGTCAGGATGCCATTGCCCGCCGCCACCGCGTTGACGCGCACATACTGGTAAATGTCGATCACGGCGGCGAGCTTGTTTTCCATCAGACGCAGGTTGTCGCCCGAATAACCCTGGTTGGTGCCGAATTGCTTGTTGATGCTTTGCGATTGGGTGATGTCGAGCGCGCGCGCGGCCGCGATCGGGTCGTCGGCGGGGGTCAGCACCTTGCGGCCAGTCGCCACTTCCTGCGAAGTGTGCAAGATCCGCGACCACAGATCCTGGATCGATGACACCCCGTGGTCATAAATCATGTTGGTCGAGACACGCATGGTTTTCTCCTTGTCTGTGTCGCGCCTTTAGCGCACGATCGAGAGCAGTTCGTCGAAAAGGCTCTGGGCGATCGACATCACCTTGCCGGAAGCCTGGTAAGCCTGCTGGTAACGGACGAGGTTGGCCGCTTCTTCGTCCAGATTGACCGCAGAGAGCGCGTTCCGGGTGTCGGTCGCCTGGGTCAGCAGCGTGGTCTGGGCGGCTTCGTTCGCCAGCACCTCATGGGTCTTGTTGCCCACCTTGTTGACCAATTGCGAATAAGCCCCGCCCAGGGTCGTGGTGCCATCGAGCATCATCCGGGCGGTTTGCAGCGCGCCGAGCAGGTTGGCGTTGCGGCTGTCGGCGATGCCTTTTTCGGTCGGCATCAGATTGAGAACATCCTTATCGGCCGGCACGCCCGCCACGGTGAAGGTGAATTTGAATCCGCTGGTGTTGTGCTTCAGGGTGAATGTCTTGCCCGCGCTGTTGGAGGCTGGATCGAACAAGGCATCGGGAGCAATCGTGAAATCCGCCGCGGGGTCCACGGTAAACTTGCCCTGCGTGGCGTCATAGGTCAGCGTCACATCCCATGCCGACAGCACGCCATTTACATCGTTCATCACGATGTTCGATACCTTGGCCGTGCCCATGTTGGTGTTCGGCGTTTCGCTGATCACCGGATTTCCCGCCGCCACCTTGCGCGGATCGGTCACCGCCACCGCCAGGTCGCGCGCCATGTGGCGGGTCGGTTGGATCAGCGCGGTCTCACCAGCGGCGAGTGTTGGCGTCGGGGGTGAAGTGATGGTGAGCCCTTCAAATGACACTGTAGCGTTACTGCCGAAGGTGGTGCTTGTTCCGGTATCGCGGTTGGTCAGGGTGTAAGTCGTCACGCCATCGAAAGAGAGCAAGTAATCGCTATCGGTGAGCTGGCCGAAATTTTCCGGGTCGATTTTCACGCTGGCCAGGGCATCGACGGGGATCTGTTTCGGCGCGGGCAAGGTGAAGAAATCGAGCCCCAGCGCGCCGTCGAGATCGACCCCCAGCTTGTGCTGGTTATTGAACGCGGTGACCACAGTCGCCGCGATCAGGCCGAGGCGGTTCTGGGTGGCATCGAGCGATTCGCTGCGGAAATTGAGCAGCCCGGCAAGCTGGCCGCCATTCAACACCCGTTCGGGCAGGACGATCGGTGTGTGGGGAGGCGTATCGGGAATGATCGCGATATCCGAGCGTTGCGGATCATTCTGGTTGGCCACCGTGGCCAAGGTGGTCGGGGTATTGCCGATGACCAGGTTTTGTCCGCTGCCGATGAATACCGACAAGGAACCGTCGTCCTGCACCTGGGTGGTGACTTTCACCAATTCGTTCAGTTCGCTGACCAGTTGCCCGCGTTGATCGAGCAGATCGTTGGCCGGCAAACCGCTCCCCGCCGCCTGGGCGACGATGATGCGCTGATTCATCTCGGCAATCGCTTTGGCATAGGTGTTGATCTGTTCGACCGTGCTGTTGATTTCGTATTCCACCCCTTCGCGGATTTCGGCAAGGCGCGCATCCAGCCCCTGGAAGCGGGTCACCAGCGCCTGGGCGTTGGAGAGCAGCGCCTGGCGCGCGGCGGCGCTGGTCGGGTTTGCCGCCACTTCCTGCACACCGGCAAAAAAGTCGTCCATTGCCGGTGACAGCCCGGCGGTCGGGTCGGCAAGCATGTTGTCGATCTGGCGGATCTGGGTGGCGTAGGTCGAATATTCGGACTTGCGCGTGCTGGCGGAGAGCACCTGTTTTTCCAGGAACTGGTCATAGGCGCGCGACACCGCCGCGATCCGGGTGCCATTGCCGAAAAAACCGGCCCCGGTAAACATCGGGTCGTGCGTGGTCTGGATGACCCGCTGGCGGTGATAACCCGCCACATCGACGTTGGCGATATTGTGGCTGGTGGTAACGAGCTGGCTCTGCGCGGCGCTGACGCCGGAAAGACCGATGTTGAGCAAGCTGGACATGGCGGCGACTCCGAGGTTTTCATGCTTTCGGTGTCCTGACTGCAAGAAGCCTGCCAGGGCGAAAGCGGCAAAAATCGCCGACGTCCACGGCAAACGACGTCCCCCTGGGAGCGCGGCCATCTTGCCTGCAACGCCCGCGCTCCTCCGTTTTCGCTCCTCGCCATAACGATCGATCAAGTCACGGCGGCTTTGCCGCCATCGTTCGATCCGTTCAACCCCCTGATGTCTGAATAAGGAATGAAACCGTTTTCAAATAATCAATCCATAAAAAGTCATTTACCGCTTTCTTCCTGTTTCGTTAGCATGGGCAATAGCTCATCCATACCCGGAAAAGATCCGCTACCGGGGAATTTCACCGGGAAGCTCTATTCCAGGGAGTCGCACATGTCTACCTCCGCCGCTGTATTGGCTGTTCCATCGCAATCGTTTGAAATCCGCCCCCTGGCCGCGCCTCTGGGGGCGGAAGTGTTGGGAATCGATGTTGGCCGTCCATTGTCCAGCGCCGAATTCGACCGCATCCATCAGGCTTTTCTCCAGCATGGCCTGCTGATTTTCCGTGACCAGCATCTCACCCCGGCGCAGCAGATCGCCTTCAGCCGCTTGTGGGGCGAATTGCTGATTCATGTGTTGAAGCAATTCCAGCTCCCCGGTCATCCGGAAGTCTTCGTCATCTCCAACATCGTCGAGCAGGGCAAGCCGATCGGTCTGGCCGATGCCGGTAAATTCTGGCACTCCGACCTCTCTTACGTCGCCCCGCCCAGCCTGGGGGCGATCCTCTATGCCCAGGAACTGCCGGAGGAAGGCGGCGATACCTTGTTCGCCAGTCAGCAACAAGCCTACGACGCCTTGCCCGAGAGCCTGCGCCGCCGCATCGAGGGGTTGCGCGCCGTGCATTCCTATACTTCGCGCTATGCCGAAGAGGTGTTCAGCGGCGTAGTGCGGCCCACGCTTTCCGAAGCGCAGCGCGAATCGGTCAGGGAAGTCGTGCACCCGGTGGTGCGCACCCACCCCGAAACCGGGCGCAAGGGCTTGTTCGTCAATGCCAATTTCACCACCCATATCGTCGATCTGCCCGCGCACGAAAGTCGGCAATTGCTCGATGAACTGTTCGCCCGCAGCATCCATCCGCAATTCATCTACCGCCACCGCTGGCAACCCAACGATCTGCTGTTCTGGGATAACCGCGCCCTGATCCACCTTGCCACCGGCTGCCCCAGCCACCTGCGCCGCCGCCTGCACCGCACCACCATCGCGGGCGAAGCGGCGTTCTGAGTGCGCCTTTCGCGCCTTTCGATTTGTTCGATCTCTTTTCCTGGAGTTTTGCCATGTCCGAGCATCCCATGCCTGAGCATCCCATATCCGAGCATCAACACGCCGATGCGCCGCTTCGGCGACAACTGCGCCGCTTCCGCCAACGCTGGGCCGCGCGCGTCCTGGCCATGCTGGTCGGCCTGGGGCTACTGACGTCGGCTCACGCCGAGGGCCGGATTCGCATCGTCGAGCAATTCGGCATCGTCTATCTACTGCTCAACGTGGTGCGCGACCAGCAGTTGATCGAGAAACACGGCCAGGCCGCCGGCATCGATATCGCGGTCGAATGGCAAAAACTCTCCGGCGGCGCGGCGGTCAATGACGCCCTGCTGTCGGATTCCGTCGATATCGCGGGCGCGGGCATCGGCCCGCTGCTCACCGTGTGGGATCGCACCCTGGGCAAGCAGAACGTGCGCGGCGTGGCCTCGCTGGGCAATTTTCCATATTACCTGGTGAGCATCAATCCCAAGGTCAAGACCATCGCCGATTTCACCGAGCAGGATCGCATCGCCTTGCCAGCGGTGAGCGTGTCGATCCAATCGCGCTTCCTGCAATACGCGGCGGCCAAAACGTGGGGCGAAGCGCATTACAACCGCCTCGACCCCTATACGGTCGCGCTGCCGCACCCGGAAGCGACTGCGGCGCTGATCAGCGGCGGCACCGAACTGAACGGGCATTTCGGCAATCCGCCGTTCCAGGAACAGGAATTGGCGCAAAACCCCAAGGCGCACATCGTGCTCGACACCTATCAGTTGCTCGGGCCGAATTCGCCCACCGTGCTCTATGCCACCGAACGATTCCGCCGCGACAACCCCAAGACCTATGGCGCTTTTCTCGCCGCGCTCGACGAGGCCGCCCGCTTCATCCGCAACGACAAGGCCGCCGCCGCCGAAATTTACCTCCGGGCAACCGGCGCCAAGCTCAGCAAGGAAGACTTGCTGAAGATCATCTCCAACCCGCAATTCGAATTCACCCTGACGCCGACCAACACCCATCCGCTCGCCGAATTCCTCCATCGCGTCGGCGCGCTGAAGAACAAACCGGCATCGTGGCAGGATTATTTCTTCGCCGATCCGCTACTGGGACAGGGAAGCTGAACACATGGATGCGCCATGCCATCCATCGTTGCACCGTCCCCCGGATACGGCCGCGCCCTTGCTCGCGGTGGAATCCGTCAGTCTCGAATACCGCAACGCGCGGCAGGAAGTCTTGCGGGCGACACATGAAATCAGCTTCGAGATCGCGCCCGCCGACCGTTTCGTCCTGCTCGGGCCTTCGGGCTGTGGCAAGTCGACCTTGCTCAAGGCGATTGCCGGGTTTCTTTCCCCGGTGAGCGGCAGCATCCGGCTGGACGGGCGCGAGGTGAGCGGGCCGGGGCCGGAGCGCATGGTGGTTTTCCAGGAATTCGACCAATTGCTGGGCTGGAAGACCGTCCGTCAGAACGTCATCTTCCCCCTGCTCGCCGGGCGCAAGCTCAAGCGCCGCGCCGCCGAAGCGCGCGCGGATGAATGCCTCGCCAAGGTCGGGCTGTCGGTATTCGCCAACACCTACCCCCACACCCTCTCCGGCGGCATGAAAGCGCGGGTGGCGATCGCGCGGGCGCTGGCCATGCAGCCCCGCATCCTGCTCATGGACGAACCCTTCGCCGCGCTCGACGCCCTGACCCGGCGGAAAATGCAGGAAGAATTGCTGCGCCTGTGGGATGAAGCGCGCTTCACCCTGTTGTTCGTCACCCACTCGATCGAAGAGGCGCTGATCGTGGGCAATCGCATCCTGCTGCTGTCACCGCGCCCGGCAACGGTGCGAGCCGAAGTCAACAGCGAACGCTTCGACCTGAGCAGTCCGGGCAGCGCCGATTTCCAGCAAGCGGTACAAAACATCTACCGCCAGTTGTTCGACGAGCCATCCGGCGCGCCCGCGCCCGACGATGTGCCGGACGCGCCGCCGAGCGCCCGTCGGCGCGGGTGGGCGCGCGTACTGGGCTTCATGCGTACAGCATGAGCATCGCCGCACGGCTGACGGCAAGCCGGTTTCTTGCGCGTCTATGGCAGCAAGACGTCGTCCGCCGCATCGTCCTGCTGCTGGCCCTGGCGCTGATATGGGAAGCCGCCGCGCGCTGGCAAGACAATGATCTGCTCCTGCCCGGCTGCCTCCAGACCGCGCGCGCCCTCATCGATGGCATGCGCAACGGGGATCTGCCGCAAAAGATCGCCGTGTCATTGGCGGTACTGATCAAGGGCTATGCGCTCGGCGTCATCTTCGCCCTCATCCTCACCTCGGTCGCCGTCGCCAGCCGCCTGGGCAGCGAACTCCTCGCCAGCCTGTGCGCGATGTTCAACCCGCTGCCCGCCATCGCCCTGTTGCCGGTCGCCCTGCTGTGGTTCGGCCTGGGCGAACGCAGCCTGATCTTCGTGCTCGTACACTCGGTGCTGTGGTCGCTCGCGCTCAGCACCAGCGCTGGCTTCCTCGGCGTGCCGCCCACCTTGCGCATGGTCGGGCGCAACTATGGGCTGCGCGGAGTGAGATACGTGGCGCTGATCCTGATTCCCGCCGCGCTGCCAGCGATCCTCTCCGGACTCAAGATCGGCTGGGCCTTCGCCTGGCGCACCCTGATCGCCGCCGAACTGGTGTTCGGCGCCTCTTCCGGACAAGGCGGGCTGGGATGGTATATTTTCCTCAACCGCAACGAGCTCTATACCGATAGGGTATTCGCTGGCTTGGTCGTGGTCATCCTCATCGGCCTGCTGGTGGAAAGCCTGATCTTCAGATCGCTCGAACGCCTGACGGTGCGGCGCTGGGGCATGCAGCAATAAGGAAACGTCAAAGGAACTTGAATGAGCAATACCGTTTTCATCACCGGCGCGACCTCCGGTTTCGGGCGCGCCGCGGCGCGCCGTTTTGCCGCCGCGGGCTGGTCGCTGGCGCTCACTGGACGCCGCCTCGAGCGTCTCGAAGCCCTGCGCGCGGAACTCGCGTCGCTGACCTCCGTCGTCCACATCGCCGCGCTCGACGTGCGCGACGCCCGCGCGGTGCAAGCGGTCGCGGCCGGCCTGCCCGAGGATTTCCGCAAGCTGCGCACCCTGGTAAACAACGCCGGGTTGGCGCTTGCGCCGCAAGCGGCGCAAGCCGTGGCGCTGGAAGATTGGCACACCATGATCGACACCAACATCACCGGCCTGGTCAACGTCACCCACGCCCTGCTGCCCGCGCTGCTGGCGACCGGGCGCGGCGCGAGCATCATCAACCTCGGCTCGGTGGCGGGACAATGGCCTTACCCCGGCAGCCACGTTTATGGCGCGAGCAAGGCTTTCGTCCAGCAGTTCAGTTACAACCTGCGCTGCGACCTGCTCGGCAGCGGCGTGCGGGTCACCGACATCGCCCCCGGCATGGCCGAAACCGAATTCACCCTGGTACGCACGAAAGGCGACCAGGTCGCCTCTGACCGTCTCTATCGCGGCACCGAACCGCTTTCCGCCGAAGACATCGCCGCGCAGATTTTCTACGTCGCCACCTTGCCCGAGCACATCAACATCAACCGGCTGGAAATCATGCCGACCCGGCAGGCATGGCAAGGATTCGCGGTGGATCGAGACTGATATTCCAAAGCGATGCATTTGAACCAGCTTGATCCGGCACAACGCCAGAAGGATCGACTTGCTCGGCAGCAAATCAGCCGCGAACTTGGACATGAGCGGATCGCAGTCACGGCGGGTTATCTGGGGAGTTGAAAAATGCTCTCCACGCTGGATAAGTGTGGGACTCCTGGGTTCGTTGCATCGTCTGTTGAGGTGGGATTCTTCATTCGTGTTATTGGCTCATTCCCGCTTCCTTAATAAATCGCGAAGGCGATTGCTTTCGTCGATCACCCCACGGCATCATTTTGGTTAGTGGATA
>JAITCV010000076.1 GCA_031282905.1 Azoarcus sp.
AACGCGCTGGACAAACAAATCGCCGCCACCGCGTTGATTCATGACTTGATCCTGGTGACGCGAAATACCGATGACTTCGCCTGCACGGGCGCGCGTTTGCTGAATCCATTCATCGTAAAACCCACTTCGGTTTGAAATGGTGATGGCGGGCTGGAAGCGAGGGGCGAGGCATGCCTCGCCCCTGCAAAACCCCTGGATTGCCACGGGCCTGCGGCCCTCGCCATGACGGACATTCCTTTGTGTCGATTGAACCATGGTCAAAAGCTGTACTTCGCCGTCAGCATGAAATTGCGCGGCTCGCCGTAGACGCTGGCGCCGCTGGTGGAGGAGGAACTGATGCTGCGGTAGTAGGTCTTGTCGAATAGGTTGTTGATGTTCAACTGAATGTCCAGATGTTGACCGAACCGATAGCCCGCCATCAGATTCGCCACCGCATAGGCATCCTGACGGGAATGGAAGCCGGTACGCTTGTAATAGATGTCGCTTTGCCAATTGACGCCGCCGCCCACGCGCCATGGGCCATGATGATATGCGGTGAAGAGCTTGATCTGGTGACGCGGCAATTCGGTGCTGGCGCGTTGACCGATATTGGCCGGATTGGCATCCTTCCGGGTTTCCTTGTCGACGAGGGTATACCCTGCGGCAAGCTGCCAATTGGGCGTGATCGCACCCTGGATTTCCAAATCGACGCCTTGGCTTCTGACCAGCCCCGCCGCGCGGTAGCACGAAATGGCCGGATAGGAGGGGCAGACGCTCTGGTCGTCCAGGCGCATGGCGAGCTTTTCCTGGTCGATCCGGAAAAGCGCGGCGCTGGCGTTCAACGCGCCATTGAAATATTCGCCCTTGATGCCGATTTCGTAATTCTTGCCGACGACGGGATCGAGCAGGCTACCGGAGATGTCGTAATTGTTCTGCGGCTTGAAGATGTCGGTGTAGCTGGCGTAGACCGAATGCCGGGCATCCAGATCGTAGATCAGGCCCGCGTAGGTGGTCAGGTTGTGGTCTTTTTCGTAAGAAGAAACGGAAGTCAGGCTCGTATTGGTGAATTCGTACCAATCCAAGCGTGCGCCAAGGATGAGTTTCAGCGGGTCGGCCAGCGAGAAACGGACGGTGGCATAGGTGCCGGTCTGTTCTTCCTTGGTGCGCATGAGCCAGGCGTTGAGATTGACGTCCGGTTTGGGCACCAGGGAATGATCCCAATGGTAGATGTCCATATTGGCGTACATTGTCGTGCCGCCGCCATGACCATAAAAATCACCGTCGCGCCGACTCACACCCAATACCAGTTCGTGCTCCCGATTCAATAAACGGAAAGGTCCGCTGGCATGGAATTCGTAACTCGTGCGTTTGTCCAGGTAGGGATAGCTCCCGCCATACAAATCGTACTGGCCTGTCGCGGCATTCAAGATGGGATAGGTCGAAAAGGAATCCAGACGCGCCCGAATATAATTTATCGCCAGATTCAGTTTCCAGCGGTTGCTGAAACGATGTTCCAGACTGGCAAAAGCGGAAGTGCTTTCCTTGTTCCAGTAATTCCAGTCATTACCAAGAAAGGTGGAACGCGGGAGTTTCAAATCGCTGCCGTCGGCGGCAACCGGCAGACCGCCCCAGGTCGAGACATTGTCGTTTTCCTGCCGGGAAACGCTCGCGGTCAGGAGCGTATCGCGGCTCAGATCCGCTTCGGCGATGAGGTACAGGATTTTGCGCTTGCTGGAGGCCACATCCTGAAAGCTATCGTGATCCTGATAAGCGGCCACGGCGCGGGCGCGCAAGGTTCCCGCCTGATTGAGCGGCCCGGAAAGATCGGCTTCGACGCCATAGCGATCCCAGTTGCCCGCATTGCCAGAAAACCGGAAGCGGGGATCATGGGTTGGGCGTTTACGCACCAAATTGATGGAGGCCGAAGGATTTCCCGCCCCCAGGGTCAGCCCTGCCGCACCGCGCACAACCTCGATTCGGTCGTAGAGCGCCATGTCGGCCAGCAGGAAGTCCGGGCCATAGGTACCGAAACTGATGGGCAAGCCGTCGAAGGTAATGTTGTCGACATGGAAGCCGCGCGCGTAGAAGCGGTCGCGCTGCGGCCCTGTCGTTGGAATGGTGATGCCCGGCGTGTTCTGCATCGCGTCGCTGATCGTGACCATGTTCTGGTCTTCGATGCGCTCGCGGGTGATGACCGTGACCGATTGCGGCGTCTCCCGAATGGAGAGCGGCAGTTTGGTGGCGGTATTCATCTGCGGCGTGGTGTAGGAACCGCTCCCCTCGGTGACGGAAGATTCCGGCTGCGCGGTAACGGAGACCGTGGGCAGGGTGACTTCTTCCTCCGGGGAGGCGGGCGCGGTATTTTGCGCAAAGCTCGTCCCGGCGCTGAAAATGCCCAGGGAAACCGCCAGGATAGTCAGGACAGGCGTCATCCGCCGGACGAAGGAAATCGCTTTCATGTTCGTACTCCAGGAAGGTGTCAAAAGCATGGAAACAGCAGCTACGCAAATGAGAATGATTTTTGATACAAGCACAGGATAAACCAAAAATCATGTCCTGGTGGAAAAATTTTTTCATCCTTCTGGAATTCTCTGGTTTCAGAGGTTGGATCCCGGGTAGCTTGGATGAGCCGAAGGCGCAATCCGACAATCGTTCACTACCGGCGCGAAGCGCCGCTGTTCCTTGATTTGCGATGCTGCGCATCGGTATGTTGGAATGTCGGATTACGCCTTCGGCTTATCCAACCTACAAAACCAACGTCACCCTCACGCTTGGCGATCTACTGGTCATCTGCGGTGAGCGCGTGCGAAAAGACCTGTTGTACAAGCGGTTCTGCAAGCAATTTGGCGGGGACAGCGTCTGGTGGCTCAACAAGCAGGAACAACGCAAGGCGCCGCCGAAAGGTTACGGGCGGGATTATCTGTGTCTGGCAAACCTTGAAAGTGCCACCGGCCTGGAAGCGGGCATGGTGTTTTTGGTCGGCATGGAGCATCTCTTCTCCGATGACAGGATACCGGGCCTCGATGAAACGGCGCGAGGCGTCATGGCGGAAGAAAAGGCGAGAAAGCTCTACATGGCGATGACACGCGCCGGACAAGGCCTGGTTCTGCTGTCTTCACAGCCGGTCCCGGCATTCATCGGAGAGGAGAGAATTTCGCAGTCTGTCCATGATGCGTCGGTTTTGTAGGTTGGATAAGCGAAGCGTAATCCGACATTCGTTCCCCACGATGCGCAGCATCGCAAATCAAACAACAGCGGCGCAAGCGCCGGTGATGAACGATTGTCAGATTACGCCGACCCTACGCGACTTGTTCGCTCGCATCCAAGTCAATCTGTCTCCTGATTCCTGATCTCCTGACCCTCACCAATCCGGGTCTTCCCTTGCCGCGGGGGGAGTAGTCCCCTTTACCCTGCCGTCGCGCGGGCGCGTTGCGGGGGCGGGGGTACTACTGGCAACGGGCTTGGCGGCGGCGAGTTGCTGGCGCAGTTCGATCAGGCCGGGGCGGAAGGTGATTCCCTCCAAGGCCCCCGCGTCTTCCAGGGTGCCGTGGGCGGTCTGGGCGGAGACGCGGTC
>JAITCV010000078.1 GCA_031282905.1 Azoarcus sp.
CGTCTTTTCTCGTCGACCGGGAGATGAAGCGGTAGCGCGTTTCATCTGGCCTGGAAAATGCATCCAGACCACGAAAACTGTTCATTGCGTGTCTCCAGCGATGGGCCGAAGCGCCCCAAGGCATCTCGATGGCGTCATTATAAGATGGCTGATTCTGTGCGGCGTTGGGCGACGCATGCGCCCCTACAGGGCAAAGGCCCGAGGTCAGGGCTGTGCGGCGTAGGGGCGACGCATGCGTCGCCCAACCCAGGCCCGAGGTCAGGCGTCAGCTATCAGAAAAAATATGGCAGCGCGAAGCGCCGCGTAATTCAAATCTGATCCCTGATTCCTGATCCCTGATCTCCGACCCGCCATGTGATTCCCAGCGCCAGGATGGTGAGCGCCACGTAGGCGCCGAGCAATGGGATGACGGTGCCGTTGAAGAGGTGGCCGATGAAAAGGGCGATCAGCGCGGAGCTGACCGTGGAGAAAAAACCGATCATCGACGATGCCGTGCCGGCGATATGGCCCATGGGCTCCATCGCCAGCGCGTTGAGGTCGGCAGCGAGAAAACCGAAAATGAATACGCTCGCGCCTTGCAGCAGCATGAAGATCAGGAGATTCTCGCGCCCGCTCAGTTCGAGCGTCAGGTGGAGAACATTGATGATGAGCAGGGCGATGAGCCCGGATATGCATATCCGCCGCATGCCGAGGCGGTGCACCATGCGCGCATTGAAGAATGCGGCCAGCCCCGTGGCGGCGGCGATCAGGGCGAAGAGCACGGTGAAGCTGGCGCCCGCGCCGAATATGTCGACCAGAATCTGCTGTGCCGAGGAGATGAAACTGAGGTGCGCGCCGATGATCAGGCTCAGTGCCAGCATGTAGCCAAAGGTGCGGCGGTGGGTGAGGGTCTGGCGATAGGCGCGGTAGATGGAGGCGGGGGAGATCGATCGCCGTTCGCCGGGGGCGAGGGTTTCCGGCAGGCGGAGCAGCATCCACCACAGCACCGCGATTCCGGCCGCCACCAGCATGCCGAATACCCAGCGCCACGGCGCAACGAACAGCACCAGTTGGCCGAGGGTGGGGGCCAGGACCGGTACCACCATGAATACCACCATGGCCATCGACATGACTTTTGCCATCTGGGCGCCGACGTAGCGGTCGCGGGCGAGGGCGACCGCCGTCACCCTGGGCGCGCCCGCGCCGATTCCCTGCAACGCGCGCGCGGCAAGCAGGGTGCTGAAACTTTCGGCCAGCGTCGACAGGATGCCCGCGAGCACGAAAATGAGCAGCCCCACGGTCAGCGCCACGCGGCGGCCGTAGCGGTCGGAAATCGGTCCGTAGAAAAGCTGGGATATGCCGGTGCCGATGAGATAGACGCCAATCACGGTCTGCGCCTGGTTGGGGTCGGTGAGGTGGAAACTGGCGGTCAGCAGTGGCAGCGCGGGCAGCATGATGTCGATTGCCAGCGCGTTGATCGCCATGCAGGCGGCAATGAAGCCGATGAATTCGCCAAAGCCCATTTCCGGGCGTGTTCTGGGGGGCATGAGAGTCGGGGTCGGATGTCAGGTTTTCTCGCCGTCGCTCAGGAATTTTTCGCATGAGCGTTTGAAGAGACCGTGCTGTTGCGCAAGGGCGCGGCGGGCGGCGCTGCGGCGTCTGTGCAACCAGAAGGGCAGACTGGCGGCGAGGATGCCCAGGATGATGGGCATCGAGGCGGGGCCCAATTTGATGACCAGGCCGACGGCAAGCCAGATGATGAAAAAATCGAACGCCCAGCCGTAGACGCTGAAGAAGAGATCGTAGATGAGACGGCCCGCCGTGGTGGCATAGACCATTTCGTCCAGTGCCAAATCCAGTTGTTCGGCTTGATAGGCGAGCGCGTTGATCTGATGCGCGAGTCCGGCGTCTTCCTTTTCCAGGAAATCCAGCTTGGTCGATAGTCCCACTTGGTCGTGGAGCAGGGTGAGAGCGACGCGCAGGCCGTGGATATCCGCGCCGTCCAGGCGCTCGGGGAGCGGTTCCAGGAAAGGGTGGAGCGCGACTTCGAAACGCTTGCGGAGCGCCGCGATCTCTTGGCGTCGCAGGGCTTGTTGATGCAGGCGCTGTTGCCGCGCTTGTTCGGCGCTGGCGCGGGCGGCTTCCGCCATGCGGTTGGCGGTGAGCAGGACGGCGATGTTCGTGTTTCGTTCCGCGGCGTCGTGCGCGTGCGCATCGAGCTCGTGCGCGTCGAGGAATTGTCCGAACCACGGCGCGTCTTCGGCGAATGCTTGCGCGGCGCGTTCGACATCGTGGCGCAGCGCGGCGCGGAAGGCGTCCCAGGTCAGGGCGAGGATGATAAGTGGATACCAGTTGCGCTTGGGCGGGAAATTGAAATCGTCGTCGTCGAAATGGGCGAAGCCGTGTTTGCTTTTTGCGCCCAGTGAGGTGTCGCGGGCTTCGCGCATGGCTTTCCAGAGCAGGCGGATGTCTTGGAGCATCCGCCGCCATTCGTGCGCCAGACCTTTGAATTCGTCATGGCCGTGCTCGGCAAAGAGTTCGAGGACGTTGGTGTCGAGCATGCTTTCCAGCCATTGGCTGGCGGCCTTGCGCGTTGCCGCCGCCGCGTGCGGGTCTGCCGCGCTTTCGGCGCTTTCGGCGGCTTTGCCCTCCTCCGCTTTTTTTCCACCGCCCTGGATATGCCAGGCCGCGCGCATCAGGGTTTCGCGGCTGACGGCTTGCCCTTGCCACAGCGGCGGCAGGTCGGGGGCGGCGGCGAGGAGGAAGCGCAGAAAGCCGAGCTCGGGCGATTCGCCGTGCGTCGCCATGATGCCGATCTCGCCGAGGTGCCGGGAGAGGTCGAGATCCTTCAGATCGTTCCGCACCCAGTTCTGGATCAGGCCGCGCTTGAAATCCCTTACGCCGATTTGCCAGTTCTCCGGCGAGGCGGCGAGCAACACGGCGAGTTCTTCGCCGTTGCGCGCGCTTTGCTTGCCGAGGCGATAGGGGGGCGCGGTGGGGTTGACGCTGCGTTCGACGGGCGTGGGCAGGGTCTGGTCGCTGGCGAGCCAGCGTTCGACTTCGGGCGCGCCCCAGCGTTGCCGCGGATCGCGCAAAAGCAGGCCACGGCACAGACGGGCGATGTCGGCGTCGGCGACGCCGCTGATTTCGATCGGCCGGGTGGCCAGGTGGTGGTTGATGACTTGTTCGGAGATGCCGGCGAAGGGGTGCTGGCCAGCGGCGATCTCCAGCAACATCATGCCGACCGACCACCAATCGGCCTTGGCATCCAGAACGCCGGTAAGGGCTTCCGGCGCGGCGTATTTCACCGTGCGCGCGGTGTCGGTGAAAAGCTGCGTACCTTCGTTGAGCGAGGCGATGCCGAAATCGGTCAGGACGAGGGTGAGGGGCGCGCGGCTGCGCACCAGTACGTTTTCTGGCTTCAGGTCGCGGTGGAGGATGCCGAGGGCGTGGACTTCTTTCACGCCGGCGGCCAGTTCCCGCACGATCTGGCGGAAAGTATCGCGGTCGACGAGTTGTCCTTTCAAGGTATCGCGCAGATTGCCGCCCGCGCAGTATTCCATCAGTTCCCAGCAAAGTCCGTCGGCGATGCCGTGGCCGAAGAACTTCACCACGTGCTCGCCCGCCTGCGCCAGCCGCGTCAGCAGATCCTTGTCGGGGCGGATGCCGGGGCGGTAGAGTTTGAGCAATCGTTGTTGCGCCTGCGTCGGCTCTTTCGTCTCGACGACCAGCAGGTCGGCCTCGCTGCCCGCCACGGGTAATTCCCGCGCGATCTCGAAATGCGCCGCCAGTTCCTGCGGCAGGCGGATGCGGGAAACCGGGCGCTGCCATTCGGAAGGCGTAGCGTGCTCCAAGGTGAATGGTTCGAGATCGAACGAGGCTGGGTCCGGTGTTGTCTGCCGCGCGGGCGCGGCCACGAGCGGGGTATCGCAATAAAGGCAGCGCGTCGTCCCCGGCGGATTGCTTTGGCCACAATCCGGCGCGGTGCAGATGAGCGGCGCGTCGTGTGGCGCGGGCGAGGCGGATGGCGCGGGCGCGTCGTGTGGCGCGAGCGGGGCGGATGGCGCGGGCGGGGCAGGGGGCGCGGGCGCGACCGGCTCAGCCGTCTCCCGGACGCGCAGATCGGTGTCGACCAGCAAACTTGTACAGACGAGGCAATGCAGGCGTTCCGGCGGGTTTTCGGTGTCGCAAACCGGGCAGACGCGCACCAAGGTCGTCATCGTTTCATCTCCGCCATGAAACCTGATCGAGATGCAAGCCGCGCGCGGCGCAGAGCGCCTCCAGCCGCGCCATGTCCTCGCGTCGTGGAATGCCGATCATCCAGATTTTTCCGCCTTCCACCGCGACCTGCATGCGTTTTTCCGCCGCCGCTTCGGCCTGACCAGCATAGCGTTGCTGGCCCAGCGCGGTGAGCGGCACCAGCGGCTGGTTGGCCGAGCCGCGCCACAGGCCGCCTTCGGCCAGGCGGTCCGCATAGGGCTCGGGGATGATCGCATCCAGTTTGGCGAGAAGCGCGGCATGGCGCGCGGCAAGCGTTCCCAGCGGATAACCGCTGTAGCACAGCAGATCGAAGACCCGTCCCGAGCATTCGCGCCAGTGCAGCAGCGCGTCGAGCAAGGCATCGAGCGCGCGCGGCTGGTCGAAAGGCTCGCCGCCGCTGAGGGTGATGCCATCCATGCCGCCCTCCCGTGCCTTTTCCTCGCACCAAGCCAGGAGCACGGCGATATCGACCTCGCCGCCGCCCGCCGTATCCCAGGTATCCATCGACACGCAGCCCTTGCAACGAATGGAGCAGCCTTGCAGCCACAAGCCGATCCGTCGACCGTGCCCCAGCGTCGTGACCGGGTAGTGGGCCTTGTTGAGACGTAGCGCCGTGGCTTTCATGGCAGAACCTGTTGAACGGATTGCTTTTATAGCAGAGGACACCGGACAGAGGACAAAAAAGCAAGCGGAGCTGGGAACGAGGGCCTCCCGCCCTCGATTGCTCGACTCCGATACTTGGCCCCCGGCGAGCATTTACACCCATCCCGCCAAATGGCGATCAATGATACCGGCAAGCGCGTCGATCCAGGCCGGATCGGTGTTCAAGCACGCAAGGGCATGGAAGGTTTCGCCGCCGTGATGGATGAAAGCATCGCGGCACGTCATGGCGATCTCTTCCAGGGTTTCCAGGCAATCGGCAGCAAAGCCGGGGCAGATCACCTCGACCCGTCTCGTTCCCGCCATGGCCAGCGCCTCTATCGTCGGCTGGGTGTAAGGCTGCAACCATGCCGAGCGGCCAAAGCGAGATTGGAACGTCACCTTGACCCGATCATCCGCCAGTTCGAGCGCATCCTGGAGCAAACGCGCGCTGGCCCGGCATTCGGCGGGGTAGGGGTCGCCGCGCTCGGCCGCATCCTGAGGCAAACCATGGAAACTCATCACCAGACAATCGCCCTGGCCATGCGCGCACCAATGGGCGCGCACGCGCGCGGCCAGCGCCGCGATATAGCCGGGGTCATCGTGAAAATCGCGCACGTAGCGCAAGGCAGGCAGATCGCGCCAGGACATCATGGCGCGCGCGACCGCATCCATCGTGCTGGCCGTGGTACTAGCGGCGAATTGCGGATAAAGCGGCACGACCAGCAAACGCCCGCAACGCGCGCGCAAGGCATCGAGCGTCGCCGCGATATCCGGCGCGCCATAGCGCATCGCCCAGGCAATATCGATATTCTCATCCTTGATCGCCGCGCGCAAAGCCTCCGCCTGGCGGCGGGTGTGGCCGATCAACGGAGAACCTTCATCCGTCCAGATCTGAGCGTATTTCCGGGCCGATCGCGCCGGGCGGGTAGGCAGGATCAAACCGTTGAGAATGAACCACCACCATGGCCGGGGCAGTTCGACCACGCGCGGATCGGACAGGAACTGGCGCAGCCAGGGGCGCAGCGCCGCCGCCGTGGGCGCGGCCGGAGAGCCAAGATTGACCAGCAGCACGCCGACGCGGCGTTCGCGTCCGGGAAGGTGGGGCGGCTCGGGACGAAACAAGGCCATCGGCTATCAGCTATCGGCTATCGGCTGCCGGAAATCAGCTACTGGAAGACAGCGCGTTGGAGAGCAAACGCGCGGTGATGTCGACAATGGGAATGATCCGGTCGTAAGCCATGCGCGTCGGACCGATGACGCCGACCGAGCCGATCACGCAGCCATCGACCTCATAGGGCGAAGTCACCACGCTGCATCCATCGAGCTGGGTGAGGCCGGACTCTCCGCCGATGAAAATCTGCACCCCCTGGGCATGGCTGGAGAGATCGAGCAACTGCATCAAGCCGGTGCGTTGCTCGAAAAGGCGGAACAACTCGCGCAAGCGCGACATGTTGGAAGACAGATCCTCGATATCGAGCAAATTGGTTTCGCCCGAGATGACGTAATTGACCGCGGTCTCCTCGACCGCGGCGGAACCGACCTCGACCGTGGCCGCCATCAGTTCGCCCATATCGCTCTTCAACTGGCGCAACTCAGCCTGGAGGCGCTGGCGGATTTCATCGAACGCCAGATCCGAAAAATGCTCGTTGAGATAGCTCGCCGCCGCGCTGAGTTCGAGCGGCGAATAAGCGTGGCGGGTAACCAATATGCGGTTCTGCACATCTCCGGCGGTAGTGACGATGATGAGCAAGATGCGATTTTCGGCCAGGCTGATGAATTCGATCTGGCGGATGCGCACCGTATCCTTGCGCGGCGCGACGACGACACCGGCGAACTGGGTCAGATCGGAGAGCAAATGGGAAGCCGAACTGATCAGGCGGTGGGGCTGGTCGGGCTGGAGTTGCCCGCGCAGCTCCTGCACCTGCAAGCTCTCCAGCGGCTGCACGGTAAGCAAGGTATCGACAAAAAAGCGGTAGCCCAGCGCGGTAGGCACCCGTCCGGCCGAAATGTGCGGACTGGCGATATAGCCCATCTCCTCCAGGTCGCTCATCACATTGCGCACCGTCGCCGGCGACAGTTCCAGCCCCGAACTTTTCGAGAGCGCGCGCGAGCCGACCGGCTGGCCGTCGGCAATGTAGCGCTCGATCAACGTCTTGAGCAGGATGCGGGAGCGGGTATCGAGTGGATTGGACATGATCGAGCGATTCTAGCAGTGTCGGGGATCAGGGATCAGGTATCGGGTATCAGAAAAGTATGGCGGCGCGCAGCGCCGCGTGGTTTGAATCTGATCCCCGATCCCTGACATCTGATCCCTGATCCGTAGGTTGGATTAGCCGCAGGCGTAATCCGACAATCGTTCATGACCGGCGCGCAGCGCCGCTGTTTTTGAATGGCGATGCTGCGCATCGTGGGTGGAATGTCGGATTACGCTACGCTCATCCAACCTACCGCTGATCCTGTGCGGCGTTGGGCGACGGCGCTGCGCGCCGCCATACTTTTCTGATCCCTGATACCCGGGCGACGCATGCGCGTGATTCAAATCTGATCCCTGACATCTGATCATGAGCTTGGGGCCGTGGTGAAATCGAGATCATGCCAGAGTCGACAAGCGCCCGCGCCCCATTATCTGGTCTCCAGCGCCCGGCGCTTCAATGCGCGCGCAAGGAGTGGATTTCTTCCAAGGAAAGGCCGGTGGCTTCGACGATCTTGTCCACCGGAAAATTCATCTTGAGCAGATTGCGCGCAAGAGAAAAGCGTGC
>JAITCV010000083.1 GCA_031282905.1 Azoarcus sp.
AAGATCAATGACAGGCGGCAGGTGATGATCGGTTTCTGGCGGGTTTCCTCGAAGTGATAGCCCCACGCGCCGTAATTGCCCCAGTAGTTGACATAGAACTGATAAGGACCGCGCATTGCGCCGGTCACGGAAAAAATCTCCGGCCCCGCGCCGTCGACGCTGTCGACGTCCATGCCGCCGCCGCTGGAGAGCCAGGGATTGAACCAGGTGACATGCTCGCCATTAGGGGAAATGACGTGGAGGTCGACTTCGGCCTGATCGTCGTCCCACGACAGGATGGCGCGGATTTGCGCGCGCGCGCGGTGGGGATTGGCTTCGTAGAATTGCAGGCGCTGGAGCGATTCACCTTCGGGATTTTTGATTTCGATGCTGTTCGAGCCGGGACCGAAGGCGTAGGGACGGGCAAAACGGCCTTCATTGTCGCTGTAGAGCGGCATCGGGTTGCCATTGACCACCAGTTTGGGCGGGTTGGTCTGTTTGAGCTGCTGGCGGTTTGCTCCTTCGCCCTGCGTTTGCGCCCGCAGGTGGGCGGCGAGCCGTCCCTGGATGAGCGTGCGTCCTTCCTGCGTGCCCCGGTCGATCAGGTTGTAGGGATAGGCGACCGCAGTGTCGTCGCTCTTGTCGATGAAGCCGCTGTAGTTCCAGCCGCCATAGGGAAAATCGACCGGCGGGCGGGCGTCGTCATCGGGCTCGGCGGCTGGCCCGAGCGCCAACGCGGGCAGGGCACAGGCAAGAAGGGCCGCGCCGAGAAATTCATTCCATGCTGTATTCATTGATTTCCCCTATCAACCTGCGCGCCCAGTGTTCGATCAAGGCTTCATCATGACCGGAAGGATGGTGGCGCAATCCAAGATGCAGATATTCATGCGCCAGTGTAATACGGTCTTCCGCCGTCTTCAGTTCGCGCAGGAAAATGCGGTTCCTGTCCTGTTCGGAAAACGGTGCGCCGCGGGGTAACACGCAGATTTGGGGAGGCGGAGGCGGCTCGAAACCGGGCAGGTTTTCGTGGAGAAAACGGTGCCAGCGCGGGGTGCGGGCGGCGAGCCAGGATTCCGCCGCGACGAAGCGGGGGCAGGATACGCCCGCCGGATCGAAGATCGCGGCGAGCGAGTGGGCGGGCAGGGCTTCACGCAGGATGGTGTCCCAGGGTTTGCCCGCGCGGCTGGCGGCAACGGCCGATTTCCATGCCATGCGTTCGGGCGAGGGCGTTTCGGAGTGGTAGCCGACCGGGCCGCCGTCCAGGATCAGGCCGGTGGTGAAAGCGGCCACCTTGCGCGCCGCCGTGCTGGGGGGATTGATCGACACCCGCTGGTGACGGCTGCTGTCGTCGATGATGAGGCAGTTGCCTTCCTGACGCGCCTCGTTGAGCAGATAGCTGCGGATGATCACGGACAGGGCGCGGGCCGCGTGGGTTTCGGTCGCGTCACCTTCGCGGTCGACGACGCGGGCGACATAGTCGTCGATGCCGAAGCGTCCGCCGATGCGCGCGCCCGCCGGGGTGGAAGACAGGGTCAATTCGCCGTTGGCGCTGAAAGGTATGGCGAGCCGCTTGCCGAAACGGGCGACGTAGGCGCCGCGCAGGATGCCGTCGCGCGCGGGTTGGCCGCCGCGTTGTTCAACCGTAAACGGATAGCGGGCGAAAAAATTCACCTTGACGCAGCCGGGCGTAAGCGAGGGCTGGACCGTGGGCAAGGTTTCGGTCAGGGTTTTGCCATGACGCGCCATCACCTGTTGCCCGGTGCCCCGGCCACCGAACCACAGCGCCGAACCGTCGGCGAGCCAGCCCGCGCCGCCGCCATAAGGCGTGCGGGCGGCATCGGGCAGATGCCAGGAGAAGGTCTTGATCCGGAGTTGCCCGCCCATGCCGCGCACCAGTTCGGTGGGGACGAGTCCGGGGGCGTCCGCCAGCACGCGGGCGAGCAACACTTTCATCGCTTCTTCACGCGCCCTGGCGGGCACGGTTTCGAGTGCGTGGAGCATATCGGCGGGAGAAACCCGGGTTTCGGGCTTCATGGTGTCCAGGTTGGTCAGCCAGCTTGGCGCGCCGGGCTGCGCGCGCCAGAACGCGCCCCAGGCCGATGGCGCAATCCCCAGACGGACAGGATCGAAAAACAGGCCACAGGAACGCACGAGCGCGGTGTCCCGGTCGATGGCATGTCCTGGATCGCAGCAATAAAGCTCTTCCTTGCGCAACTTGGGCGCGCCGGTGCAGGTGTAATCAGGGGCGGGGTGGCGTGTTTCGATCAGCCACGCATGGACAAAAAGTTTCCACAGGCTGCCGAGCGGGGTCTGGCGGGTGAAGGGCGCGGCGTTTGGGCCGACGGCGCTTGGGTTGGCATTGGGAGCGGCGGGCGGGGCGTGGATGCTGGCGTCGTCGATGGCGGCGTCGTCGATCGGCTGTCCAGCCGTGTCGAACGCGCGCCACATGACGATCCGCGGGTTCTCCGGGTTGCGCCACAATACTTCCAGTGTGGCGTGTCGGGGAGGCGGCGGAGCGGCTTGCAAGCCCAGGCTGCAACAGGCCGCGAGCAACAGCGGAAATGGACTTGGCAAGCGCATGGTCTCAGAACCTGTTCATGATTTCCGATAGCAACCCGGCAATCGAAGACAAGATACGTCGATGTGTCCGGGGAAAAATGCTTATGCGCATATGCATATATTCACAATAATTGCCGAGGGGGGGGGATACTCGCTTTTATGCTATAAGGATTGACGCCGATGATTCTTCAGGCTGTCTCGAAGTGTTCCACCACCAGTTGCACGCTGCTGATGCCCTGGTATTCCCTGATGCCCAGCCGGTAGGCGGCGCGCAGTTTGTCCGGGGCGCTTTCGGCGCAGTTGAAACGAATGGCTTCGAAGCGTGTGCCCGCGCGCGATAGTTCGAGCCTGAGGTGGCGGTCTTTCAGGAGTCGCTGGCGTTCGACTTGGAAGATGTCTTCGAACAGGGGCGGTGGAAAGCCTTGGCCCCAGACTTCGCGGTCGAGCATCCGGGCGGTTTCCAGGTTGACGTAAGCGGTTTCCAGCGTGCCGTCGGTGTCGATGCGGCGTTCGCGGTCGGCGGGTGCGAGCAGGCGGGCGACGGTTTCTTCGAACGCGGCGCGGAAACGGTCGAGGTTTTCCGCGCGCAGGCTCAGCCCCGCGGCCATCGCGTGACCGCCGAAGCGCACGATGAGATCGGGGTGGTCGCGGGTGAGGAGTTCGAGCGCGTCGCGTAGGTGCAGGCCGGGGATCGATCGCCCCGAGCCTTTGATTTCGCCTTGTTGTCCGTGGGCGAAGGCGATGGTCGGGCGGTGGAATTTTTCCTTGAGCCGACTGGCGACGAGGCCGATCACGCCCTGGTGCCAGTCGGGGTCGAACAGGGTGAGGGTGAGGCGGGCGGCGGGGTCGTAATCGTGGTCGTCGAGGTGGAGGAGGGCGGTTTCCTGCATGTCGGTTTCGATCGCGCGCCGTTCGTGGTTGAGGCGGTCGAGTTCTTGGGCAAGGTTGAGCGCGCGGCCTGGGTCGTCGGTGATCAGGCATTCGATGCCCAGGCTCATGTCGGCCAGGCGTCCGGCGGCGTTGAGGCGGGGGCCGAGGGCGAAGCCAAGGTCATAGGTACTGGCGCACGCCGGGTCGCGTCCGGCGATGGCGAACAGGGCGCGCAGGCCGGGTTGCATGTTTTCGGCGCGCATCCGTTGCAGGCCCTGATTCACCAGGATGCGGTTGTTGCGGTCGAGCGGCACCACGTCGGCAATCGTGCCCAGGGCGACGAGGTCGAGCAGGTTGGCGAGCTTGGGGCCGTGTCCGTCGGCGAACGCGCCGCGCGCGCGCAGTTCGGCGCGCAGCGCGAGCATGACGTAGAACATGACGCCGACGCCGGCCATCGCCTTGCTGGGGAAGGCGCAGCCGGGTTGGTTGGGGTTGACGATGACATCGGCAGCGGGCAGTTCGCCGCCGGGCAGGTGGTGATCGGTGATGATCGTCGTCATGCCGAGCGCGCGCGCGGTGGCGATGCCGTCGAGGCTGGCGATGCCGTTGTCGACGGTGATGAGCACTTCAGGTTCGAGTCTGGCGCTCAGTTCGACCATGGCCGGGGTGAGACCGTAGCCGAGGGTGACACGGTCGGGGACGAGATAATGCACGTTGGCGCCGAAAGCGCGCAGCGCGCGCAGGCCGACCGCGCAGGCGGTGGCGCCGTCGCAGTCGTAATCGGCGACGATCACCATTTTCGCGCCGGCCTCGATGGCGTCGGCGAGCAGTTGCGCCGCTGCGCTCGCGCCCGTGAGCGTGGCGGGCGGCAACAGCGCCTTGAACGAGAGATCGAGTTCGCCGGGCGCGTCGATGCCGCGCGCGGCATACAGACGGGCGAGCAGGGGATGCGCGCCCGCCGCGGTCAGGGCCTGGATGCGGCGCGGTGGGGCAGGGCGGGACTGGATATTGGGCGTGGGCATGGCGTGATTTCGTGCGGGTGGGTTTAGAGCAGCTTACAAACAAATGCGCATCTTCCGTCTGCCCATCAATGACTTGGGGAGAAGGCAAGGCGGAACCCAATGAATCCGCTGCGATCCTCCGGCGAATGGGGCCCCCGGAAGGCCGACGACAGGTGAGGGGCGCTGAAGTTCCAACTGCCGCCCCGCATCACACGGTACAAGCCTCCAGAAGGGCCGCGCGGGTCGGTGACCGAGCTTTTCGGATAATCGTCATACCAGTCTTGCACCCATTCCCAGACATTTCCGTGCATGTCATACAGCCCCCAGGGATTGGGCTGCTTTTGCCCGACTGGATGCGTTGTCTTCCCGGAATTATCCCAGTACCACGCATACCGCCCAAGACGCCCCTCGTCATCCCCAAAGGAATATTTTGTCGTCGTCCCGGCGCGCGCAGCATATTCCCATTCGGCTTCCGTGGGCAGACGGTACTTGTTCGTCTCTTCCTTCTGATTCAGACGAGAGATAAACAGTTGAACCTCATCCCAGGAAACCATCTCCACGGGATTTTTGCGGCCTGGGAACTTTGCCGGATCATTATCCATCACCGCATGCCACTGTTCCTGAGTTACTTCGTATTTGCCCAGGTAAAACGGTTTGCTGATAGTCACTGTGCGTTCGGGAGTGGTGGTCGCCTTTCCTCTACGAATATTCAATTGTTCTTCTATTTCCCGTTCCCGCTTGAACGACCCGGCGGGAATCGGCACGAACTCCATGCCGATGCTGTTGGTGTCGGCAGCCTGAATGGAAAACGCGACGCCGGAGAGCGCCAGTAATGAAAGGAACATCGTGAGAAAACGCATCATGGTCAATTCATACGGCGGTTCAGTTACCCGAAACGCAATGGTAGGGGCCAACGCGCGTTGTCCCTTGGATTGCCACGGGCCTGCGGCCTTGCTTTTGACGAATGTGGGCATTGCGCGCATTGTTGATCTGCTCCAGCGAACAAAAAATAGTCAAGTGATGGCGGTTGTGCCGCCGCTTGTTCAGCCTGTCCCCTGACATCTGTGTTGGCCTGGATCGAGGAGTTTGTCCAGCGCCTGGGGGCGACGCCAGAAATGCCAGCGCGCATGTCGGCCGATGACGAAGTCGAGCGTGCCCTGGTCGGCGGGGGCGAGCAGATCGAGCGCGCCGATGCGCCCGCTGTCGAGGGCGCGCAGCAAGGGGGCGAACCAATCGGTTTCACATGCGGCGAGGCGCGTTTGCCAGGTATCGAGGTCGAGTCGGCGGGCCGGGGGGTCGAGCGTGTCGAGTATGACCAGGGTGTTGGCCTGGATGGCGGTGTCGACGTTCGGCGCGTCCACCGTCGTGCCCGCGGCGCGAGCCAGACCGCGTGTCATGGGGTCGTTGGCCTGTATGTGCGCACAGGGCGCGCGCGGCTTCGCTGACGTCGTGGTCGGCTTCGGCGGGGAGCCGCAGCCCCAGAACCACAGGCTGTTTATCATTCGCTGTCCTTGGGCTTCACGGTTCTGGTTGAGCGGATGGTTGTGAAGCACCGTCTGGATTTCGTTCAGCGCGTGTTGCCAGTGACGGCCTTGGTCGCCTGCGGGCATGAAATGCTGCACCGGGCCGATGACATCGCGCAGCGGGGAAAAATGCGCGCGCGCGGGGTGTTCGAGGCGCAGGTACCAGCGCTCCGGCGCGGGCGCGGAAAAGTGGCCAAGCTCGGGAAAACTGGCGTTGAGCGCGGCGGTCAGGGTGGCCGCGCTGGCGGCGTCCAGTTCGCCAGTGCCGATTTCGTCGAGCAGCAAATGCTCGCGGGCAAAAAACAGGTGTACCGGATCGGCGCACAGCCAGTGAGCGTCCCGCTCTTCGTCCGTCATTGCCGCCATTTCCCCCAGCCGTCGCCAGGCCGCGAGCGGGGCGTCCGCGTCATCCACGCCGAATAGTTGCGCCAGCCGGTTTTCGTAAGGCATGAAGGGCAGGGCGCGGCGGCGGCTGCGGCCGAGGAGACGGTGGAGCGCGGGCAGCGGCAGATCGCGCACGGTCTGCCGTCCCTGTCCGGTGGGCCAGATGAGACCCGGGACGATGAGCCGCGGACGGGGCAGGTTCATGCGTCGCCCAGCAACAACCGCGCCAAGGCTTGCGGTGTCGCCGCCGTATGCCAGCGCGCATCGATCATGTCCGGCGTCAGGCATCCGTAGCCCCAGGTCGCGGCGGCGAAAGGCAGTTGGTTGGCCGTGGCGGCCTGGGCGTCCTCGGCGCGGTCGCCTACATAGATGGCATCGTTGGCGGCGATGCGGCGGTCGGCGAGCAGGCGGGCGATCATGCTCGTCTTGTCCGCCAGCCTCGGGGTAAACAGATCGAGCGCGTAGATGGCGTCGAAATGATCGTGCCAGCCGAAGTGATCGAGAATCAGCCGGGTGGGAACGATGCGCTTGTTGGTGGCGAGATGGAGTACGCGCCCCGCCGCGCGCAACGCGCCGAGCAATTCGTCGATGCCGGGATAGGCGCGGGTTTGCAGATAACCGGTGCTGTCGTAGCCCGCCTTGAAGGCGGCGGCGAGTTTTTCGATGGTCGAGCTGTCACTTTGGCCGGTGAGCTGTCGCAGGATTTCGGCCATCGGCGGGCCGATGATGCTGGCGTCGAGCGCCCTGGCCGGCGTCACGCCGCAAGCCGCGAAGGCGGCGCGATAGCCGGCGAGGATGGCCGCCGCGGAATCGATCAGGGTGCCATCGAGATCGAAGATGATGTGGCGGGGAGCGCTCATGTATCCGCCTTGCGGCCGAGTTTGCCTTGCCAGTAGCGCCATGCGCCCCAGGCGAACAGACCGGCCATGATGAACAGGAAACCGACGCCTTCGAGATAGGCGATGGGGTCCTCGGCGAGCAGGTAATCGCGCGCCGGGCGGGAGAAATGCACGCCGCCGGTGAATATGGCGCGGATCGCCGTAGCGAGGAAACCCAGCGCGGGCAGGAACCAGGTGATCAGGCCGAAACCGACGATGATGCGATCGACCCAGAGGCGTGGACGGCTGCGCGCCAGGTAGACGCTTTCCACGCCGAACCAGATCGCGAGCAGGAAACCGAGTACGGCGAGTACGGGCGTGATCGCCAGCACCGCGCCGAAGACGGTCGCGCCGAGGATGAAAGACGTGCCTTCGAGCGGCAGGACGAATTGCCACAGGAAGCCCAGTTCAAGGAACAGCCAGACCGAGAGCGGGGTAGCGGCCAGGCAGAGCAACAAGGCGTATCCGGCGTATTGCCGGTTCCGGTCGCCGGGCAAGGCGTCTTTGGGCAGGAACAGGGAGGGCATGGGCAGCGGCAAGGAAAAGCGGGGCAAGCGAGGCAGTCTACAGAAAAGCCAGCCAGGATGCGATGTCGCGGGCGATTCAATGTGTCTGGATGATCCGCCAGCCGCGTCGCGGGAAATCATGTTGTGGAGATATGATTTGGTGCTTGAAGACTTGCGCGGAGACGGCGTTGAAAACGGCCTGTTCTTCACAATGAGCACTTGCGACTGCGGCTGGAACGTGTGGCATTTTCCAGTCATTACAAGGCGGGCGGCGGCAAGCGCAACAGTTGGGTGAAGAAGCATCTGCAGGCAGGCGAGCTGGTCGAGCGCGGCAAGCGAAAGGGGCAACACCGGAAGGAGCGCGACCGCAAACCTCTGCCGGGGATGATGATTCATCAGGATGGCTCGCGGCATGAGTGGCTGGCGGGCCAGTGGCACGATCTGATCGTGACGATGGATGACGCGACGGGAGAGGTCTATTCCATGTTTCTGGTGGAAGAAGAAGGGACGGCATCGAGCTTTGCGGGGATGCGGGAGGTGATCGATGCGCACGGACTGCCCAGCAGCTTCTACAGCGACCGTGGCAGCCACTATTGGCACACGCCGGAGGCGGGTGGGAAGGTGGACAAGTCCAATCTGACCCAGTTTGGGGCGTGCGATGCGGCAGTTCAAGACGCTCCAGGACAGGCTGCCGAAGGAATTGGCGCTTTGCTGGCATCACGAATCTTGAGGCGGCGATCTTGCGGACATTCTGTGCGAACACCCTGAGCGAACAGTGGGGTCGGACAACTGCGTGAAGTTCGAAAAACGGATACTGCAACTGCCGATGGACAAGCATCGTTGCCACTGCGTGAAAACCAAAGTGGAAGTGTCGGAAAAGTGAAGCGCGACCCGCAAGGCCACCTGAGATACCGCCGTGTGCCAACCATCAACAGGCTACACCTTCCGGCGATTGGCACACAGCATGAAAAAGCGGACAATTTGAAAATCATCTGAATAGACATCGCCAAAAGTCCGTAACACGGGGAACCTGCAAGAAAAGTCAGTTATGCACAAAATCGGGGCATTTTGGAATGACGATTTTGTTCTGCCTCTGACTTGGCACATTTCGATAGAATTATTTTAACCACATGATTTCAAATGGTTTTTATAGTTGTCTATTTTTTGGGCAGGGTAAGGAAAACGCTTGTGTGACGCGCGTTTGACAGGCTTTCCCCCTGCTTTTCCACAAAATTATCCACAGATTTTGAGGGTAAGCGCAAAAATGCCTGAGCCGACAAGGGCTTGGCGCGGTTTTGCGAGAAACTTCTGTAACAATCGCTTCCAAATGCAGATTCTTCGTATCGCGCTGGATATTCCGCTCCAGCACCTGTTCGATTACCGTCCGCCGGAAAATGCCGCCTTGCCGCCAACGCCGGGGCTGCGCGTGCG
>JAITCV010000120.1 GCA_031282905.1 Azoarcus sp.
ATCGACAGCCCTCGCTGAAACTGCACCCCGTTTATCGCCATCTCCTCCTCCTTTTTTAGGCCTCACCTATATCTCTGCCATCTTAGCGGAAGTTCGTTGCTAATCAAGAGACTCTTTTAGCAGAGTTGTCTTTTCTTGTAATTCCAGAATATGAGATATTCGCATCCGTTAACATATAAGTAAGAGCATGTTTGCCAGGAAATGATGTTTCATATAGTTTTTGCGCGGCTTCTTCGACGGTGAAAAGCCGTTTCTTCATGCGTGCCGTCCTCCGTATCACTCTGTACTGAAGCTCTTCCCGTAGGAGTTTACGAAATTCCGGATCGTGTGGGTCCTGTTCGAGCTTTTGCTCAAGCTCTACAATGCCTGTCTCGGTGTCACCGCCCCCATTTTTCCAGCAGACATCCTTTAGTGACACATACCTCTACCTCTTTGAATATCTTTCAGAAATCGTTGAATTTAGTTTTGCACATAATCAATTCTTGGATCAAGTACGTTTATGACTTGTAACACATCCATTCCCCCGCCATGCTTGACGGGGGGGCTAAGGCTTCCATTGATTCAATTGACTACGGCTCGCTGAAAACCCTGAACGGGGGTTTCAGGCGGCGAGTTCGAGCGCTTTCGTGTATTGCTTCGCGCCCTGGCTCTGGTCGACATGATTGTTCAGGTCGGCCAGCAGTTCCTTCATGTCGAGGATCAGGACGATCTGTCCGTTCGACAGCGTGGTCACCCCGGCGACGCCGCGCGGTCGGAAATCGTCAAGCGATTTGATCACCGCGTCGTCACGCCCGGCGAAACTGTCGACTGAAAGAATGAAACTGCGTTCCGAGCTTTGCATCAGTACGCCGTATTCCGGTGTGCACACCTGCGGCCAGCTCAAAAGACGCGACAGGGCGACGACGGGCAGGACTTCGCCGCGCACGACCAGGGTTTCCTTGCCGCCCACTTCCTGCATCTTTTCCTTCTCGATGGGCAGGATCTCGCGCACCATCGAGAGCGGCAGAGCGAACGGCTGGTCGCCGAGGAGGACCAGGAGCACCGGCAGGATCGCCAGCGTCAGCGGCAGCGAGATGATGAATACCGATCCCTTGCCCGGCTCGGAACGGATCTCGATGGAGCCGTTGAGCTTCTGGATGTTGGTCTTGACGACATCCATGCCGACGCCTCGCCCCGACACCGCCGAGGCTTGGGTCATCGTCGAGAATCCGGGCAGGAAGATCAGGTTCAGGCTTTGCCGATCGTCCAGCATGTTGGCGTCTTCTTCCCGGATCAGCCCTTTTTCGATCGCCTTGGCGCGGATGTACTCGGGATTCATTCCGCGCCCGTCGTCGGCGATCATCAGCACGATGTGATCGCCTTCCTGGCGCGCTTCCATGCGCACGAAGCTCTTGGCCGGCTTGCCCGCGGCCTGCCGTTCCTCCGGCGACTCGACGCCGTGGTCTACCGCATTGCGCACCAGGTGTATCAAGGGGTCGGCAAGGTCTTCGATCATCGTCTTGTCGACTTCGGTTTCTTCACCGATGAGGACCAGTTCGACGTCCTTGCCCAGTTGACGCGCCAGGTCGCGGGCGATCCGCGGGTATTTCTGGAACAGCCGGCCGATCGGCTGCATCCGCGTCTTCATGACCGAGTTCTGCAGGTCGGAGACCAGGAGGTCGAGCTGGCTCACGGCCTGATCGAGTTCGTGCAGCGTCTCGGCGTCGTTCCGTCCCGCCAGGATGTCGGCGCGCAGACTGGTCAGGCGGTTTTTCGTCAGTCCGATCTCGCCGGAGAGGTTCAAGACCTGATCCAGGCGCGCCGTGTCGACGCGAATGGTCGATTCGCGGGCGGCGAGTTTTTCTTCCGCGCGCCGCCCCGTGTTGGCGCCGGAGGCGACGAAACCGGGCTTGTCGGTGGCACGCCGACCTTCCGGCGGGAAGTTCGGCGCCATTTCGCCCTCGGACGTGAGCTCGCCACTTCGTGCCGATACGACCGCGCCGCCCGTCTGTCTGGTCTCCGCGCTCGGCGGGGCCGACGGTGGTGGCGGCGGCGGCACGGCATTCGCCTGCCCGGTCACGGCGGCGTGCAGCGCCCGCCAGTCCGGCTCGGATTCGGACGGCGCGGGAGCGGCGGGGGCGCTTTCCACCGGCGCGGGAGCGAGAGCAGGAGCTGTAGTAGCGGCGGGAGTAGCGGGAGTGGAAGTCATGGGAGCTTCGACCGTTTTTTCATTCAAGGCGGCACGCAGGGCATCGGTCACTTCGTCCGGCGCGGAACGCGGCTGCATGCCTTGGGAGAGTTTACCGAACATCGAGCGGACGCTCTGCGTCGCCGCCATGATGGTGTCCATCAGTTCGGGCGTCAGGGTCATCTCGGCGTTCCTGAGCTTGTCGAACAGGCTTTCCGTCAGGTGGCACAGCTTCACCAGTTCCGTCGCGTTCAGGAAGCCGGCTCCGCCCTTGATGGTATGAAAACCCCGGAAGATGTCGTTCAACAAGCGATGGTCACCCGGATCTTTCTCCAGATCGACGAGTTTGTTGTCCACATCCGAGAGCAGTTCGCTCGCTTCTTGCAGGAAATCCTGCAACAGGTCTTCCATTCCAGAAAAATCGCTCATGAAAACTCTCCTAGAAGCCCAAACTGTCGAGCAGGTCGTCGACCTGCTGCTGGCTCACCACGACGTCCGTTCGTCCTTCTCCATTGATGACGGGGCCATTGAGCAGGGTCTTGACCGATTCATCATGCTTTTTCTCTCCGGGAATCGTGTCGATGAGGATGCTCATCAGCTGTGTTTCGAGACCCTGGGCAAGCGACACGATCTTCTTGATGACTTGCCCGGTGAGATCCTGGAAATCCTGGGCCATCATGATTTCGAGTAATTGCTTCTTGGTCGCGGCGGTTCGTCGCGGGATGCCGGTCTTGAGAAAGGCCCGGGTCTCGCCAGCCAGCCGCTTGAAGTCCTCGACCCCTATCTGGTTGGCGTACAGCTTGTCCCAACTCGCGGCCAGCACGGCGGCGCCCGCTTCGATCTCTTCCTGCAAGGGATTGGCTACGTCGGTGGCGTTCAGTACCTTGCACGCCGCTTGCTCCGTCAGGTCCGAGATGTATCTCAAGCGGTCGCGCGCGTCGGGAATCGCGCTGACCGTTTCTTCCAGGAGCTTGTCGTAACCCAGCGCGCCCAAGGTGTCGTGCAACTGCCGGGCCATCTGACCGACCTGGGTGAACACCTTGGCCTGCGTCGTCGGCCATTCCACACTGGCGCCCGCGGGCGTCTCATCCGTACCCATTCCGCCGCCCGTGTCCGGCGCGCTCCTGCCACTTGAGGCGGCGTTGTCGAACAGCGCCTGGAGATCCTGGGAATCTTCGGTCAAATCGTCGGTTTCCTGCGCCTGCTTCATCAGCGACGGTTTGTTTTCGTCGGCTGGTGGGAATGTGGAGGTGGGAGGAGGTGGCGCGTGCGCCGCCACTTCTCCCACGATGCTGTCGAACAGGGCTTCGAGGTCGGGCGAATCGCCTGAAGAAGTCGTGTCGTTCATGTCAGACACCCATCTTGTCAAAAATCTTCTGCAACTTTTCCGCAAGCGTGGCGGCGGTGAACGGTTTCACGATATAGCCGCTGGCTCCCGCCTGAGCGGCCGCGATGATGTTTTCCTTTTTGGCCTCGGCGGTGATCATCAACACCGGCAAATGCTTGAGCGCCGGGTTGGCTCGAATGGCTTGCAACATCTGCAAGCCGTCCATGTTGGGCATGTTCCAGTCCGTAACCACGAACTGGAAATTGCCTCCCTGCAATTTCTGTAATCCAATGGCACCGTCCTCGGCTTCATCAACGTTGGAGAATCCCAACTCCTTGAGAAGATTCCTGACGATTCGGCGCATGGTCGAAAAATCGTCGACCACCAAGATTTTCATTCTCGGATCAGCCATCGTTCATCTACTCCAGAGACTCTTTATCGCTCAAGCAGGGGACGCAAAGTGTCCGCCAATACTTCCGAATCGAATTTCGCCACGTAGGCATCGACGCCGACGGCCTGACCCATGGCGCGATTCGCCGCCGACGACAGGGAGGACTGCATGACCACGGGGATGCCGTTGAAACGTTTGTCCGCCTTGATGGACTTGGTCAGGACATAACCGTCCATTTCCGGCATTTCGGCGTCGACCAGGATCAGGCGCACTTCGTCGCGCAGATCGATGCCGTTCTGGTGCGTGTGCGCGGCGAGCCCCTGGAGCCGCGTCCAGGCCTCGGCTCCGTTGGTCGCGTGTTTGTGCTTGACGTGCAGCTTGTCCAATACTTCGGCGATCTTCTTGCGGGCGACCGCCGAATCGTCTACGAAAAAGACGCTGACGTCCTCCGAGACCTGGGCCGGAGCCACGTCCACGATCACCGCTTCGCCGAAGGCGTTGGCCAGTATCTGCTCGACGTCCAGGAGGGAAACCAGGGTGCCGTTGTCCAGTTCGGTAATCGCCGTGATCAATCCCTGGTTCGAGGAAAGAATGTTTTCCGGCGTCTTGACCCTGTCCCAATCGACACTGATGATCCGATCGACTTCATGCACCAGGAAACCGAGCGTTCTCTTGGAATACTCGGCGACCATCATGGTCTTGCCCTGCTCCGCCTGTTTACCCTGATCGAGAAAACTGACCAGGGACAATACGGGGATGACGTTTCCGCGCAGGGACACCAGTCCCTCGACGCCCTTGGGCATGTTGGGCGTTTTGGTGATGTGCGGCGTGCGTCCCACTTCACGAACCTTGAACACATTGATCCCGAAGGTTTCCCGCGTACCCAGCGAGAACAGCAGGATTTCCATCTTGTTGGAACCCGCCAGCTGTGTTCTGGCATCAACGCTATCGAGCAGGGCCTTTTTCTCGACCAGTTCCGTTGCCATCAAACTCACTCCACTGAATGGTTGAATCTCATTCGCCCAAATGGGAGGACGAACCTGTCCCCAACAGGCGCCGCGTCAGGATTTCCGCCAGCTTCTGCGGTTCGAACTTGGGAACGTATTCATCGACGCCCACGGACTTGCCCAGTTGCTGGTTGGACATTCCGGACAAGGACGAGTGCATGATCACTGGAATGCCTATGAAACGGGCGTCGGTCTTGATTCTTTTCGTCAGCAGATAGCCATCCATTTCGGGCATTTCGATGTCGGTCAGCACCAGGCTCACCAGTTTCGAAACCTCTTGTCCCGAGGTCTCGGCATAGGTGGCGACCCTTTGGAGTTCTTCCCAGGCGGCGCGCCCGTTGATCGCCTCGAAATATTTCACGTGCATCGCCTCCAGCGTGCGCATGATCTGCTTGCGCGCGACCACCGAATCGTCGGCGAAAAACACCGTCAGCGATGGGTTGTTCAGCGGTTTGATGTCGCGGTAGACGATCTCGTCGTCGTACTTGGTGGTCGCCGACAGGATCTTCTCCACGTCCATCATCATCACCAGACGGCCGTCCGGCAGTTCCGTCACCGCCGTCACCAAGCCTCCCATTTCCGCCGTCACCATTTCCGGCGGCACCTTCATCTGGCTCCAGTCGAGGCGCAGGATGGTATCCACTCCTTCGACCAGGAAACCCTGCGTGTGTCCGGCGTATTCGGTAACGATCATGATCGAGCGCGGCGAATCGGTCGCCACGCCGGTGTACTTCGCCAGATCGACCACGGGAACCAGCGCGCCGCGCAAACTCACCATCCCCTCCACCGCGGACGGCATTTCCGGCGCGGCGGTGATGGGCGGAGTACGCATGACCTCGCGCACCTTGAAGACATTGATCCCGAAAGTTTCACGCCGTCCGTTGTTGGCGTTGGTGCCAAGCGTGAACAGCAGGATTTCCAGCTTGTTCGTACCCGCCAATTTGGTACGCGCATCAATACTTTTCAGCAGATCTGACATTCATGATCCCCTTTTTCGGCCCAACAGCATGCAAACCATCACATCCATTCTAGTTCATTTTTCCCGCCAAGGCAGCCGCGGCGCCATCCTGCCGCGCCATTCGCGCCCCGACGGCCCATGAAACGGACTCAATCGACCATTCATACTATTTTCTCGATAAGAAAAAGCAAAGAAGCGATGATGTTCCCGATATACGCGAAAGAGGCGTCATCAGATACGGCTGGCGGCGAGCACTTTCTGCGCCAGCAGATCGAGGCTGGCGGCTTCCTGCACCGCGCCGATCAGCGCGGCTTCCCGCGGCATGCCATAAACGACGCAGCTCGCCTCGTCCTGGCCGAAGGTTCTGGCGCCCGCCTGCCGCATCCGCAAGAGGCCGTTGGCGCCATCTTTACCCATGCCCGTGAGGATGACGCCAACGGCATGTCGGCCGACCACTTCGGCCGCCGAGTCGAACAACACATCCACCGATGGCCGGTGGCGGTTGACCGGCGCGGTCTTGAGCAATTCCGTCATGTAGCCCACGCCGGCCCGCTGCACGCGCATATGGGAGTGTCCCGGCGCCAGGTAGACGTGCCCCGGCGCGAGCGCCTCGCCGCCCCGCGCTTCGATCACTCGCGGCTGGCATAGCCCGTCCAGGCGCAAGGCGAACGATCCGGTGAAGGATTCCGGCATATGTTGCACGATCAAGGTCGGCGGGCAATTTTCCGGAAATCCCAGGAGGAAGGTCTTGATCGCTTCCGT
>JAITCV010000153.1 GCA_031282905.1 Azoarcus sp.
TGAGTGGCTTCCGGAATCAATGAAGGGCAAAATGCGATTCTAACGAGAAAGGCGAGCCTCGCGCACGGCAGGGTTTGCCCCAATATCCCTTCCCTTTCCTTCCTTTGATGAGCCTGCTATATGAATGAATCCGCGTCACCCACGCGCACGGTATTTTTTGTCTCGGATGGCACCGGGATCACGGCGGGGACGCTCGGCCACAGCCTGCTCGCCCAGTTCAGCGGCGCCCGTTTCAATTCAAGGAACATGCCTTTCGTCGACACCCTCGACAAGGCAAGGGACTGCATGCGCCAGATCAGGGAAACCGCGCAAGGTACCGACAGCCGCAGCCGCCCCATCGTGTTCAGCACTCTGGTCAACCCCGAGACCGCTGCCGCGCTGCGCGATGTCGCTGGCCACGCGCTCCTCTTCGATCTTTTCGAGCATTTCATCGACCCGCTGGAGCAGGAACTCGGCCAGCCTTTCACCCATACCGTGGGATGCTTCCACGGCAACGCCGAGAGCAGCAACTACAAGAAACGCATCGAAGCGATGAATTTCGCCATGTCGCACGACGACGGCATTTCCAGCGCGGTCGACCTGAACGACGCGGATGTCATTCTCGTCGGCGTGTCGCGTTCGGGCAAGACGCCGACCAGCATTTACCTGGCGATGCAGTTCGGCGTCAAGGCCGCCAACTATCCGCTCATTCCCGAGGATTTCGAGCGCAACAAGCTGCCCGGCGAGCTGCACAAACATCGCGCCAAGCTCTTCGGCCTGTCGATCGCTCCCGAACGCTTGACCCAGCTCCGCCAGGAGCGGCGTCCGAACAGCCACTACGCCAACTTGGAAAATTGCCGCTACGAAGTCGAGGCCGCGCAAAAACTGATGCGCCGCGAAAACATCCGCTGGCTCGATTCGACCACCAAGTCGATCGAGGAAATTTCCGCCACCATCATGCAAACGGTGCATATAGAACCGGCATACTGAGATATCCGCGTCTCGCCCCTGGATGAAAGTCGGGGGCGAGACGCGCTTGATCCAGGATGTTCCGGCTCAATCATGACTCATGCGGCGGGCATTGGGTGAGCGCAGCAGCACCATGAGCGCGCCCGCGCCGCCTTCGTGCGGAGGGGCTTGGCAGAAGGCGAGGATTTCCTCGCGCTGGGCGAGCCAGGCGCGCGAAAGCTGCCTGAGCACGGAGACGCCGCCGGGGGAACCCAATCCCTTGCCGTGGATGACCCGGACGCAGCGTTTGCCCTGGGCGAGCGTGGCGGTGAGGAAGAGCGTGAGCGCGGTGCGCGCTTCGTCGCGATTGAGACCATGCAGGTCGATCTTGTCCTGCGCAACCCAACGCCCCCGGCGGAGATCGGTGAGTATGCGGCGGCGGATGCCGGGACGCAGGAATGCGGTTTCTTCGCCGCTGTCGAGACGGTCTTCGAAATCCAGTGGTGTGTGGAGCGATTCGGCGAGCGCGGCGGCTTCGTCCAGCTTGCGTTGCCGCGGGACGGGCGGCGGTGGCGGCGCAGAGAGCGCCAGGCGGCTGGCGTGGGTGAGGGGAAGGGCGTCGCCGACCATGGCATGAAACAGCGCGGCGGGATCATTGCTTTGCCGCGAGACGGCAGGCTCCACTTCGGCAGGCTCCACTTTTACCGGGGGCGCATGGGCGCGCGCGGAAAGTTCCACTCGGCCACGATCGGCCAAGGGAATGACACCGGCAAAGGCGGCTTGCAGCGGATCGAAATCACGGTCGAAATCGCGGACAGCGGGGTGGGCGCGTTCGTCTTCATCGTTGCGAAGACACTGGCGAGGCATGGGCGCGGGGCGATGACGGACGATTTCAGCGCGCTCGTCCGCCTTGAGCGGAATCGCGCCGCTGACCGCCTGGAGGAAAAGCGCGTGGTCGTCCTCGGGTTTTCGTTCCGACGCCTTCGCTGCCGCCGTGCCGAAGGAGCGGGGCGGCGCGGATTCCGCTTTGATTGGAGCGGGCCGGTTTGTCTTGAGGATAGCGAAGGGATTGTCGTCGTTGCGGGTCATGATCGGTGAAGGATTTTTGCTTTTTGATGTTTTTGGCTTACCCGGCAAAAAGCTCATGGAGGGCGCCAATGGCGCCGAGGCTGGCGATGACCATCCAGACGATGGCCCAGGAATCCAGGGACACGCCATAGAACGTATCCTTGGGCACGCAGCGGAAGGTTTCCTGCGTTTCGAGATCGACCAGTATCCGTGCCTGCTTGTCGTGCCGCCTCATCCAGCGGATGAATAATGCGCCAAGTATAATGCCGACGGAAAGCGCAAGTATGCTGTAAGGATGTGGCTCGATCGTGCGCTCCAGATCCAGCGAAACCTCGAGAAGCTTGCTGCCGGTCAATCCCGTAAGCATGGGCAGCAAAGCGTAAAGGCCGCGACCTTCCGTGATGATGAGCATGTCGCTCCACGAAGAAAAGTTCATGCTATGTCATATCGTCCGGGCAGCATTGGTTTTTGCACACAGGTGTCGCCGCGTTCCTGGATGAGGTCAGCGCCCCAGGTTGTCGAGGTAGCGTTCGGCATCGAGCGCGGCCTGGCAACCGCTGGCGGCGCTGGTGATGGCTTGTTTGTAGATTTGATCCTGCACGTCGCCCGCCGCGAAAACGCCGGGGATACTGGTCTGGGTGGCATTGCCGTGGCGAGATCCCTGGGTGACGATGTAGCCGTTTTCCAGTTCCAGTTGCCCGGCGAACAGTTCGGTATTGGGTTTGTGTCCAATGGCGATGAAAACGCCCGGCACGTCGATTCGCCGCGTTGCGCCGCTGATGACGTTCTTGACCCGCAGGCCGGTGACCCCGGTATCGTCGCCCAGCACTTCTTCCACCACGCTGTCGAGCACCAGGGATATCTTGCCCTCCTCGACCTTGCGGTAAAGCTGGTCGATCATGATTTTTTCGGCGCGGAAAGCTCCGCGGCGATGAATCAGGCTCACATGACTGGCGATGTTGGCAAGGTAGAGCGCCTCTTCCACGGCGGTATTGCCGCCGCCGACCACCGCGACCGGCTTGCCACGATAAAAGAAACCATCGCAGGTCGCGCAGGCGGATATCCCCTTGCCCGCGAAAGTTTCCTCGGACGGCAAGCCCAGATAGAGGGCCGAAGCGCCGGTGGCGATGATGAGCGCATCGCACGTATAGGTCGCCTCGTCACCGGCCAGGGTAAAGGGCTGTTGTTCGAGCCGGGCGGTGTGGATGTGGTCGACGAGAATCTCGGCGCCGAAACGCCGGGCATGCGCTTCGAAACGGGCCATCAATTCCGGCCCCTGCACTCCGGCGGTGTCGGCGGGCCAATTGTCGACTTCGGTGGTCGTCATCAGTTGGCCCCCTTGAGCAATGCCGGTGATCAGCACCGGCTTCAGGTTGGCGCGGGCCGCATAGACGGCGGCGGTATAACCGGCGGGGCCGGAGCCGAGGATGAGCAAGGAAGCGTGACGGGTGGCAAGGCTCATGATCTGTCTCCTGAATTGAACCGCGCATTATAGCCAGCCGCCGCCATGCCCATTCTTTTATGAACGGATCGTGGCATGAAGAAGCTTTTTTGTGTAAAAGGGTGGCTGGATTCCTTACTGACAACCATGCATGTATTCATATGAACTCATCCATTGCGGTTTCGACAACAGCTTTGAGGACTTTTCCGCTGTTCGCGGGGCTGAGCGACGACGTTTTGACGTCGATTGCCCGGGTCGCGGCCATGAAGCGTTTTCCACGCGGACAGGCGGTAGTGCGCGAAGGCGACGTGACGGACTTCGTCTATTTCGTGCTCACCGGTAGCCTCAAGGTGGTGGTCAGCAACGAGGACGGACGTGAAGTCATCCTCTCCATCCTCGGCCGAGGCGAGCTTTTCGGCGAGATGGGCATGTTCGACGATCAGGCCAGGATCGCGTCGGTGGTGCCCGTGGTCGCCTCCGACCTGATCATGATTGCCCGCAAGTCTTTCCAGCAGTTGATGCACAGTCATAGCGAGATTGCCTGGCGCATCACGTGTAACCTGGCCCGGCGGCTGAGAAGCGCCGATCGCAAGATCGAAAGCCTCGCGCTGATGGACGTCTATGGCCGAGTGGCCGGATTGTTGCTGGAAATGTCCGAGGACATCGACGGCAAAGTGCTGGTAACGACCAAGATTTCCAAACAGGATATCGCCCGCATGATCGGCGCATCGCGCGAGATGGTGAGCCGGGTGATGAAGGATCTCTCCGCGCAGGGCCTGATCCAGGAAACTTCGCGCGGCATCATACTCCACGAACGGCTGAGCGACCTGTAGCGTCAGGGCAAGCGAGGGCAAGCGTAACGACGTGGCAACGCAAGGGCGTGGCATGCTTCGCCCTTGCGCTTCGGTTGGCGGCGGCTACGCGCCGGTAATTTATTTGCCATTGCAGTTTCGTAGGTTGGATAAGCCGAAGGCGTAATCCGACATTGGTTCATCACCGGCGCAAAGCGCCGCTGTTCTTTGATTTGCTTGTGCTGCGCATCGTGGGGACGAATGTCGGATTACGCTACGCTTATCCAACCTACAAAACCGACACCCCCCGCCTTGTCATTGCGGTAAATTGCGGCAAGACTTTTCCTCCACTTTGGATTGCACCCGGGCAAGCGTAATCTGTTGACCGTAATTACATGTATTTCAGGTTGCCGACCGCTGTGCAATTGCTCTATTTGCGAAAGCACACGCACAAAACAGCGCCGAGGATGAAGGCCGCGCCCACAAATTCATGCCATCCCGGCGTCTCTCCCAAAATCAGCATGCCGCCGGTAACGCCGATCAGCGGGGTGAGGAGCGAAGAGA
>JAITCV010000189.1 GCA_031282905.1 Azoarcus sp.
GTTTGTCATGGCTCCATCGGATTTATCCTGGGTTTTCGCTGGGACGATCGGGTCATACCGCCACTGCCGCAGTGTGCTGTGCAGATGCACGCCTCGCCTGTATCTCATCCAGTTCCGCCAATATGATGCGGCGCAGGGCGAGCGCGTCGATCGTTTCCGCGCCGTCGGCAAGACGCAGGGCGAAAACGCCCACTCCATCGGCATGATCACGGGTTTCGCCTCCAAGGCTGACCGTGCGGCGGGCACAGCGGTATACAGCGATTCGCCAATATCGATTCGATCCCCGAATAGCTCGTGAATACCTCGCTCGGGTCGCCGGAAACGCCACCCATGACTTTTCGACAACGATCCCGCCAGGAGATCATGCCAGGTAGATCAGCCCGGCCCGCGCGTCGCGCCAATCCCCCCGCCATGGCGGATCAACACAAACGCTGCATCTCCCGCAGCAGTTTGTTTCATACCACGCACCCGCGCATCCCATGCCGCCGCGCTTGAGGCAAGGCGCTTGCACGCTCGTCCGGATGTGAATGCGCAATCAAATCAATGGAATGCAACGAAATACGGGTCATGGCGAAAAATTACTATGGCATTTTATCGGCATCTGGCAGGCTTTATGCGTTGAGAGCGCCGTTTCCGGTTTCCAAACCGGAAATTCATTTCAACCCCATTCATATTCATTGCAGGAGTTTGCGTATGGCGAACAACAATGTCGTGGATTTTCCCGGCCACTCTGCAGCCGAGTCGTTCGACATCGACCTCGTCGCCGATGTCTTGGTGATCGGCGGTGGCCCGGCTGGCGCCTGGGCCGGTCTGGCGGCGGCACGGGCCGGCGCTCGGGTGGTCGTGGCCGAGAAAGGCTATCTGGGAACCTCCGGCGCGCAAGCGCCCGCCGGTACCGGCGCTTATTACATCAAGCCCGACGATCCGCAGCATCGCCAGGGCATCATCGATTCGCGCCTGCCGATCGCTTTCGGCTTTGCCGAAACGGCCTGGATCGAAAAGGTGTATGACCAAAGCTTCATCAATCAGGATCTGATGTCGCGTTGGGGCTATGCGTTTCCACGTACCCAGGATGGCCGGGAACGCTGGGGCGGATTGCGCGCCGCCGACGCGGTGCTGTTCTTGCGCCGCCAGCTCGAAAAAAATGGCGTGATCATCCTCGATCACAGCCCGGCGTTGGAATTGCTGCTGGCCGATGGTGCGGCAGCCGGCGCGGCTGGCTGGAATCGGCGCAACGGCAAGCGCTGGCAGGTGCGGGCGGGCGCCGTGGTGCTGGCAACCGGAGGCACCGCTTTCCGTTCGGGCATGGCGGGCGGCAACAACAATACCGGCGACGGCTATTTGCTGGCGGTGGAAGCCGGTGCCCAGCTCTCCGGCATGGAGTTCAGCGGCCAATATGGCATCGTTCCCAAGGGAAGCGCCTGCTCCAAGACGGCGGTATACAACTCGGCCACGCTGACCGATGCTCACGGCCAGGAGGTGGGCCGTGGCAAGGGCAGCACCATTGCCGAAATCCAGACCGGACACCTTTATTGCAAGCTCGATAAATACGACGACGTTGGCCGCGCACGCATCCAGGCCAGCCAGCCGATGACGTTCCAGTATTTCAAACGTTATCTGCACATCGACCCGTTTACCGAGCAATACGAGATCGAGCATATCCTCGAAGGCACCATCCGCGCTTCCGGCGGCATCGAGGTCAGTGATGGCGCGACCACCGCAGTGCCCGGTCTCTTTGCCGCCGGCGATACGACATCGCGCGAAAAACTGGTGGGCGCCAACCAGTCCGGCGCCGGCCCTTCGACGGCCTGGGCACTGGCTTCGGGTTCATGGGCCGGGCATTCCGCGACCTTGTTCGCGCGCAAGCATGGTGGCCATGCCGCTGTCCGCAAGCTCAATTACATCGGCACGGCTGGCCTGCGCCCCGTCGATGGGCCGCGCGTCGATGTGGACGTCGATGCGCTCATCGCCGGCGTGCAGGAAGAAACCTTGCCGGTCGCCAAGTTCTACCGCCGCGACGGCAAGGTGATGGTCGCGGCGCTGGAAAAACTCAATGACCTGTGGCGCGAGGCGCGCAGCGGCCTCTGCGGCGATGCCCGGCTGCGCGGTGCGGACTATGCCCGTTCGGTGGTGCGCGCGCGCGAGGCGGCGGCGATGATCGCCGCGGCGCGCTGGATATTCGCCAGTGCGCTGGAGCGCAAGGAAAGCCGAGGGCTGCAACGCCGCGCCGACTATCCTGTCATCGACGAGCGGCAGTATAGCCATGTCATCACCGGCGGTCTGGATCGGGTCTGGGTCAAGCGCAAACCGGTCTCCAGCAACGCTTATTCCTATGCGAGGGCATCATGATCGAACTTGTCCTGGAAGACCGCTGCAATGCCTGTGGCAAGTGCGAGGAAATCTGCCCCACCGGCGCGTTCGACCTGCGCGCCGATGGCATCCCGGTCATTGCCCGTCAAGCCGAATGCCATACCTGCTACCTGTGCGAGGCGCATTGCCCCACCGACGCGCTGTATGTCGGCCCCTTGCGCACACCGCAACACGTGAGCCGCGAGGAAGTCCTGACGCTGGGCGTACTGGGCAATTTCCGCCGCGCGTTGGGTTTCGACCTGCACGAACCGGGCAGCCATTGCTATGCCGGACAGGAAGACGGCCGCTATGTGCCCGAAGGCGATCGCGCCCAGCGTAATCCGGACAGCGCCGACGCGGCCATTTACGCCAGTCTGGCGGTCGCGCGTCAGCGCGGTCTGGTCGACATCAGCCAGCGCAAGCCTATCGAGAACGAGATCGTTCTTTGATCTGACGCGGCGTCTTTTGACCCTTTTGACCACCACGCTTTTTTGCGTGTTTTCCAGCCTGCCTGTTCGCGGGCAGGCTGGACTTTTTTCCGTAATTCCATTTTCAGCTCATTCGTGACGCGAACACGCGCCGCAGACAGTGCGCAAAGGCGAAATCGACAAAGTCTCCCGAATGATTTGGAAATGGAACAAATCATGAAAAACGAGGATTCCCCATCATGCCACACAATTTCCCCGAATCCGGTCGTCTTGCGCGCCGTCGCCTGGCAAGCCAGATCGCCGCAGCCTTGTCGGGCACAGTCATCACCGCCGCCGCGCTGGCACAAGGCGATGATCCAGTGCCCGCCGCCGCAATCGAAACCGGGGCCGAAAAAGCGCCCACGCAACAGGAACAGCAAGAACAGCAGGAACTCGGCGCCGTCATCATCCGCGCGCGCAACCGCGAGGAGCGTCTGCAAGACGTGCCGATTCCGGTATCGGTCGTGACCGGCAAGGAGCTGGCCCGCGACCAGGCGGTCAACATCACCGACTTTGCCCGTCGAACCACCAATGTGCAGGCCGCCGAACTGAATTCGCGCCGCTCCAGCGTCTCCATCCGCGGCGTGGGCAAGAACGTCAACGGCGAAGAATATGAAGCCGCCGTTGGCGTCATCATCGACAATGTGTTCCAGCCCTATGTCGGGGCGTCATGGACCAATTTCGCCGACCTGGAGAACATCGAAATCGCCCGTGGCCCGCAAGGCACCTTGCTGGGCAAGAACACCACGCTGGGCGTCCTCAACATCTCGACCCGCAAGCCCAGTTTCACTTCTGCCCACTCGGTGGATCTCACCGTCGGCGACCGCGATCTCAGGCGCATCCAGGGCACGTTGAGCGGCCCCCTCATCGCCGATACCCTGGCCTATCGCCTGTCCTTTTTCGACGAAAAAGGCGACGGCAGCATCAGCAACATCAATCAGAACAAATCCACCTGGTATGACCGCAACCGCTCCGGCGCTCGCCTGCAATTCCTGCTCGTGCCCAACGAAGCCGTATCGGCGCGCGTCATCTTGCTTCACACCCGGGCGCGCGAGAACATCAACATGAGTCCCGATATCGAAGATCCGGCAAGCTATCTCGACGGCAGCGCACGTGCCGTCACCTTCGGCACGCGCTTCGCCCGCAACTGGTTCGGTGCTTATCGTCCGCTGTTCAACGCGTTCAAGGTCGACGCGAATTACGTCACCCCTTCCATCGACAAGCAAAACGGTTTCTCCACCGAAGTCAATTGGGAACTCGCCGGACACACGCTGACTTCGATCACGGCATATAAAGACAACGAATTCGTCGCCGACAACGATTTCGACAAAACCCGTTTCGACATCCGCCGCGGCGGCGGCGCGCGTACCGACCAGCGCCAGTTTTCGCAGGAAATCCGCCTGAATTCCCATCCCGGCGAAGCCATCGATTATCAAATCGGTCTGTATGCGTTGTACAACGCCTTCAATTTGTCTTCCCATACGCCCCTCGGCGTGGACGCTGGGGCTTTCTACGCCAATAACGCCCAATACGCCACGCTCGATGCCGATGCCGCCGGACGGGAATTGCTCGGTGCCTCATTGAACAACGTATATACGATTCAAAAGAAAAAGCCGGAAACCACCAGTTTCGCCACCTTCGGCCAGTTGAACTGGCATCTCGCCGAAAAGACGACGCTGACCGTGGGCTTGCGCCAGACCTGGGAACGCAAGAAAAACACATGGGAATTCGTGGAATTGGGCCGTGGCGCCGATCTTGCCGCCCTGGGTGCGGCCAATGGCGCCACCCAGGCGCAGATTGCTGCCGCCGCCGCGATCCGGGCCTCCCAGGTTGGCTCCAGCGCCAGATTTGGTCCGGAACGCTCGATAGACGACAACAGCACCGCCACCTCGCTCCTCCTGAGCCCCAGCTACAAATTGAGCGAGAACGCCTTGCTTTATGCCTCGTTGGCGCGCGGGGTGAAATCCGGCGCGGTGAGCTGGAACAGTTCCGACGGCACGCCCAACGTCACCGAACCCGAAACCGCGCTTGATCTCGAAATCGGCGCCAAACTCACGCTGCTGGAACGCAAGCTCGTCCTCAACGCCAATCTTTACGCGACTGACATCAACGATTTCCAGACCGAGCAGATCGTCAATGACCCGACCACCACCAGCGGCACCCGCAATGTCATCGGCAACGCCCGGAAAGTCACCCTGCGCGGCATCGAAATCGACGGCGCCTGGTCGCCGCTCTCATCGCTGACCCTGCGTTTCGGCGGTGCCATCAACCATGCCAGATATGCCAGTTACAAGGACGCGCCCTGCCCGGCGGATCTGTCGCCGACGCTGCCTGTCTCATGCGACTACTCGGGCAAAACCCTGCCCGGCGCGCCCAAATATTCCTTCAATATTGGCGTGGACTATCGCCAGCCCTTGAACAACGGCCTGACATTCGACGCGCACATCCACGACAACTATGCATCCAGGCACAATGTCGCGCTCAACCTGTCGGAATACGGCAAGGAAGACGCCCGCCATCTCGTCGATATCGGTTTGGGCATTGGCTCCGACTCGGATAGTTGGCGTCTGGGCCTGTACGCGAAAAACGTGTTCGACGTCAAATACTCGGTCGATACCAGCACCTTTGCCGGAACCGGCACCTCTGCAGTCAGTAAACGCTGGGGTGAGCGCCGTCAGATCGGCGCGACTTTTCGCATGAATTTCTGATCCATGCCGAGGCAAACCAGGGGACGCGTCTGCCACACAGGCGTGACGCGTTCTTCGGGGGGGATCATTGCGCTTGCCTGTGGAGAACCACCGAAAGTTTTTTCGCGCTGGACATTGCACCTGTTGGAAAAAAACATGAAGTTTCCGGGAAATGTTCGATGTTGCGTTTGACCGTTTGCTTCAGGACTTTGACGTCCACCTCAAGAGCGTTGCAAGGTCTTCGTCGAGCATGACCTTCTCGTCGCGTATCAGATAGATACGGGATTCAACATGCTGGGCGGTAGTCCACCCAAGTCCATTTCAATGTTATTCGATTACTGAAATGTAAAGTCAATCCTCTGTCAAGCCCTCTCTTTTCAACATTTCCAGCGCGCCGCATTGGCCGAGTTCGCAAGCCTTTCTGGCGTCTTTCTCCGCTTCCGCAGGGTGCCCCAGGAATTTATGGGTGATGGCGCGGCAAAGATAGGCGTCGGCGTTCTCTGGATTGATCTGGATGGCCGTGTTCAAATCCTCGATTGCCTTGTCGTATTGGCGAAGGATGCCGTAGGCAAAGGCACGGGTGTAATGGAGGGTGTCGCTCCCTGGATTTTTCTGGATCGCCTCGCTGCAATCCGCCACCGCTTTTTCATTTTCATTTTGCTTGAGATAAACGCTGGCGCGGTTGATGTAGGCGTTCTCATAGTTCGGATAAAGTTCGATCGCCGCACTGAAATCCGCCATCGCCTTGTCGCGTTCCTCTTGATGAAGATAGGCGAGCCCGCGGCAATTGTGATCAAACGCCTGACTCAAGGGAGAAGCCATGCCCAGCGCGGTTTTTATCCTGACCAAAATGCTTTTGACAGGCGGATGCTTTTCGATGACGGAAGAAAATCGCTTGACCAGATACGCCAGCGTGTTGCTGTCGCCCAGTTTGCAGGCTTCCAGGACATCCTTGAGCGCGAGTTCGAGATTGCCTGATGCCTTGTGGGAAAAAGCGCGGTTGGCGTAAGACATGGAGTCTTTTGGATCGAGCCGGATGGCTGCGCTGAAATCGGCAATGGACGCATCGTATTTGCCGCTGTTTTGATAAGCCGCGCCCCGGTTACAGTAGGCGCGGGCGTAGTCCGGATTTATCTGGATCGCCCGGGTATAGTCCTCGATCGCTTTTGATCGTTCGCCCAGATCATCGTCGAGGGTATTCGCGCGATTATAGTAGGCGATTGCGAAATCGATATCCAGTTTGATCGCCTGGTTGAAATCGTTCATCGCCTTGTCGTATTCATGCAGGCTTTTGTAGATCAGGGCGCGGTCGTTGTAAGCTTCCGCGCTCGGTTTGAGGCGGATGACCTGGGTAAGATCTCTGACCGCTTTGTCGTAGGCTTTCAGATTTTTATACGCGCTTGCTCGTCCGTCATAGGCATTCCTGTAGTTCGGGTCGAGCCGGATGGCCTCGGTGAAATCGGCAACCGCCTTGTCGTATTCGCCCAGGCGGTTATAGGTGTATCCACGATTATTGTAAGCGTAGGCCAGTTTCGGATCGAGCGCGATGGCCTGGGTAAAATCCGCCAGACCTTTATCGTAATTGCCCGCATCGCGGTAAACGACGCCGCGACAATTGTAAGCATCCGCGTAACCCAAGTCGATCTGAATCGCTTGGTCGAGACTTTCCAGTGCTTTGGGGTAGTCCTCCATATCGTAATAAACGACCCCCTTGTTGAAGTAGGCGCTTACATCTTTCGGGTTGAGCTCAATTTCTTTGTCATAGTCCGCAAGCGCCTTGGTGTAATTGTCTTTTTTATCGGCATCCGCCTTGTGTTGGTCGCCCAGGAATTTATAGGCATTGCCGCGATCACGGTAAGCTTCGCCACTTGGCGCAAGCCGGATGACTTGAGTGTGATCTTCAATGGCTTTTTCATATTCCCCGCGTTTTTCATGGATTCTGGCGCGTTTCTTGTAGGCCAGACGATAGTCCGGGTCGAGTTTGATCACCCGGGTGAAATCCTCGATTGCCTCGTCATGGCAGTTTTTATGACTATAGATTAATCCGCGGCGATAGAAAGGCAGCGCCTCTTCAGGATTGAGCCGGATTGCTTCGCTCAGATCCGCGATGGCCTCGTCTTCCCTGTCCAGGTGGTCATAGACATTGGCGCGGTTTTTGTAGGCTTCGGCAAAGTGCGGTTCCAACTCGATTGCCTTGCTGTAATTTGCGATCGCCGCGTCGTAATTGCGCAACCTTTTATGGAGCATGCCCCGGTTATTGTAGGTGTTCGCGTTATCAGGCTGGCGTTTTATGGCCGCATCGTAATCGGCAATTGCCCGCTCGTGATGGCTGTTCGTTGCCCAATAACCGCTTTCGTAATCGCCAAGCGTTTCATGAACGTTTGCACGCGCCTGATAGAGGGAAGCATTGTCTGGATCAAGCTGGATTTCCCGGTTGAATTCTGCCAGTGCCCGGTTGTGTTGGGTTATATTTTCAGCGTCTCCCATACCGAGCCGGAGCGCTTCGTCGAAATCGGCAATGGCTTCGCCGAATTTGCCAAGGAGGTTATGGACGATCCCGCGGTTATGGTGGGCAACGGCATAATCCGGAGCGATGCCGATTGCCCGGGTAAAGTCATCTATGGCTTTATCATATTTGTTCAGTATTTTATGGGAAAGCCCGCGGTTATTGTGAGCCCCGGCGTCCTTTGGATTCAGCCGGATCGCTTCGTCATAATCCACGATGGCCTGATCGTGTTCGCCGAGCGTGGCATGTTCGTTTCCCCGGTTGTAATAGGCATTGCCGTAGCCCGGATCTATCCGGATTGCCGCATCGTAATCCTTGATGGCCTCTTGGTGATTGCCCGCGATCTCATGAGCCAAGGCGCGCTCATGATAGATCGTGGCGTCGTTCGGGGTCTCCTCGATGGCGAGGGAAAGCAGCCTCACCGCTTCTTCATGATTGCCCTGTTCGCGCGCCCGCATGCCTCGTCTATATGCAGCGCTCTTCGTCTTTTCCGTTGAAATATCGGCATGACTTATGATTTGGCGAAGTTCGCCTGTTACCTGACGGAGAATGGAAAGGTGCGCGGTAGCATTTACCTTTTGCAGATGCTCCATATCCCGGCTGCCTCCCATCGGCAGCATGGGCACAAAACCGTAGATTTTATTGGGCTGCAAAGGCCCCAGTTTTTTGAGCGCGTTCCAAAAACCGACGTCCTCGCGTTCATGGTGATCAAAGAATTTCGGCGACCATGCTCCACCGATTTTCCCTTCTATCAGGCTTTCTCTGGAAGATTTGGGCAAATTCCGATCCCCAATGACCGCGCCTTCCAATACAGATAATCTTGCGGAAGAGCCATGCTTGAGTCCAAACAAGCCGAAATCCCCGAAAGCTCCTCGCATGATGGGAATGTAATCGTCCAGCGTTGCCAGTTCCGTGCCCTCGATCCATTCATCCACGACAGGTTGCCATTCCACAGGATTGCAGAGCAGCATCAGGCCGTCCTTGAACATCGAAAAACCCAACTCGCGCCAGTACCGGATCAGATTGGCGGGAACCTTTTGCTCGAGATCGAGCAAAAGGTTTTCATCTGGCCTGATCATCTGGGTCGGTCTGCCCCAGTTGTCGAGGAATTCCTTGAGATAGTAGTCAAAATAGTCTGGCATCATATGCTCCTTTCTTCATGGGCAGGTGACTCGCCAATCAATTTCAAATGGCTTGCATGAAACAAGAGCCCTGTTCCAGAATACATATTGTCCATTGCATTCTCGTCCGCCGTCTATCGGCTTGAGAACCCTCTGTTTGTTCTCTTTCGTTAATGCTATTAACATTTTCTCGTCCTTTTGCCAAACGCACATCTTAATACTCGAGCAGGCTGGCGGCAATGCCGCACCGCGCAGACCGATGCTATCGAGATATTTTATGCATATGGAAATAAGAGGAAGCTGTCGAGGCATGGCATGATCGATTTTTCTGGAAATCCTCGCAGTCCATGACCGAAGCCGAATTGTTGCACGTGCTGGCACGTGGCGAAGCGTGACGCTTTCCATTTCGACGCCTTGGCAACCAAATGGACGGCGTTCGCCAACAGCGGCAGTTTGTTCTTGGGCAGGATTATGCGGTAGAGCGGAAAAAGACGGCGGAGGAAGAAGCGCGGGACGAGGCCGCGTATCGAACAGCAGCGGCGACGTGATCAACATCTGCGGCGTGCTCGACGTAGACGTAGACGACCGCAGGAACGCTGAAAAACCGCATGCGGAAAGTTCGCGCCGATACTCGGCGACCTGGGCGGCGGGAAGGTGTCTGGAAAAATTATGCTGTTTGTTTGGCTACGGATCAAGTAACCGATTCATGCCCTTTCGTCCCGGATAGTCCCGCCGTCGATGTTGCCGAGGATGTATGCCGTGCCGGTCGCTTTCGCCAGGGCGAAGGTGAGTGCCATGTCAAACTCCGCGGTTGTTGAGTCATGGCCGGGATTTTTGTATTGTCCACCCCTTCCGCCAGCAACAAATCGGAATTCGCGCCACCCGTAAAAATGGACTCAAAATTCGTGGCAGCGGGTGGATTCCAGTAGGTTTCAGAAGCGCCAAAAAGAAATCCAATATTTTCAACGGCTTGTAGATGTCTACAGAAACCACTGGATCACAGTCGTCTGAACGAGGCGCAAAGCGCCATGGCAATTCAGTTACCCGGAACGGCGAGGCATGCCTCGCCCTCTGGGAGCGCGGCATCTTGCCCCTGCGGGGGACGCCCGCGCTCCCGGAGAGGTCGTGGTTCCTTCCATTCCCCCAACATTTCGTCAAATGACCAACTTCGCCGCTTATTCCCAAGCTGTTTCCCAACCTCTGTCTCCTGAATGGAACGCATCCATTTGTTGATCTGCTCCAACCTTGCTCATGGAAAAACCATGAAATCATTGTCCGCCCTGTTCTTTCTCCTCCTGTCCGCCTCCGTTGCTCATGCCGATTGGGATGTCGATCAGCTCATGCGCGCGCTTGCCGCCAATGGCGCGAAGCGGGCGGCATTTACCGAGACCCGTTACCTCGCCCTGCTCGACCAACCGCTGGTCGTGAGCGGCGAGCTGGTCTATGTGCCGCCCGATCGTCTGGAACGCCACGCCACCCAACCAGTGGAAGAATCCATGGTGCTCGACGGCGAACGCCTGCGCCTGACCCGCGAGGGCAAGAGCCACGAGTTGGGCCTGCGCGACTATCCCGAGGTCGCCGCCCTGATCGGCGCCATCCGCGCGGCGCTCGCCGGCGAGCGCGCGGCACTGGAGCGCGATTATGCGCTATCGATTTCCGGCGACCGCGCGCGCTGGCGGCTCAACCTGCTGCCCAACAACACGGCGCTCGCGCAGATCGTGTTGCGCATCGACCTGAGCGGTAGCGAAGGCCATATCGAAGGCGTCGATGTTCTCCAGGCCGACGGCGACCGCAGTGAAATGCGCATCGCTCCGCGGCAGTGAAACTGTCCCGCCCCATCGCTTTCACCCTGTGGTTCGCCCTGATCGGGGCGCTCGCCACGGTGGCCTTGCACGCGGACTATACCGCAGACATGTCCGTGTTCCTGCCGCGCTCGCCCAGCGCCGCGCAGCGCCTGCTCGTCGATCAACTGAAGGACGGTCTGGTGTCGCGCATGATCCTGGTCGGCATCAGCGACAACGACAGTGACAACGGCAGCGGCAGTGACAACGGCAGCGTCCGGCTGGCCGATGTTTCCCGTCGGCTGGCCGCCATCTTGCGCGCGGACGCGCGTTTCGACGAAATCAACAATGGCGAGGCCACCCATCTCGAGGTCGACCGCCAGTTGCTGTTCGATTACCGCTACGCGCTTTCGCCCGCCGTCGATGCCGCGCGTTTCAGTGTCGACGGCCTGCGAACGTCATTACAGGCAACGATTGCGTTGCTGGCCTCACCCGCTGGCTTGTTCGCCAAACCTCTGGTGACGCGCGACCCCACCGGCGAACTGCTCGCGCTGCTGGCCACGCTCGATCACCCCGGCCCCCGCACGGTCGATGGCGTATGGATGAGCGCGGGTGGCGATCCCGCAAACGGCGAGGCCCGCACCGCCTTGTTGCTGGCGCTGACCGCCGCGCGCGGTGGCGATCTCGACGGTCAGGAAGCGGCCATGGCAGCCATCCGCGCCGCCTTTGCCACCGCTTGCGAAACGCCCGGCTGCGCCACCCTGAAGCTGGAAATGAGCGGGCCGGGCATCTTCGCGGTGAATTCGCGGGCGACGATCAAATCCGAGGTCACCCGCATCGCCGCCATCGGCACCAGTCTGATCGTCATGTTGCTGCTCATCGTTTATCGTTCGGCCCCTGTGCTGCTGCTCGGCCTGGTGCCGGTCATCACCGGCTCGCTCGCGGGCATCGCCGCGGTCGGCCTGGGCTTTGGCGTCGTGCATGGCCTCACCCTCGGCTTTGGCACCACCCTGCTCGGCGAAGCGGTGGATTATGCAATCTACCTGTTCGTGCAACGTGGACGGGGCACGGACGCCCCCACGGGTTTCTGGTCTACGATCCGTCTCGCGATGATGACTTCAGCATGCGGCTTCCTGGCCCTGTTCGCGTCGAACTTCCCCGGTCTTGCCCAGCTTGGGCTGTATTCGCTCGCCGGACTCATCACCGCCGCGCTGACCACGCGTTATCTGCTGCCGGCCATGTTGCCGCCCGGCTTCCACATCCACGATCCGGTGCCGCTCGGGCTCGGGCTGGCGCGACTGGCGCGGCTCGCGACCCGGCTGCGTTGGCTGCCGCCCGCGCTCGCGCTCATCTGTCTTTTCATCGTCGTCAACCGGGACGAACCGATGTGGCAAGGCGAACTGCTCGCCCTGAGTCCGGTGCCGATCGCCGACCAGATGCTCGATCAACGTCTGCGCCGCGATCTGGGCGCACCCGATACCCGTTACTTGATCGTCTTGCCGGGCGCGGACATCGATGCCGCGCTGACGCGCGCCGAAGCCCTCGCGCCCGTGCTCGACCGTCTCCAGCACGAAGGACGGATCGGCGGCTGGGACAGTCCGGCCCGTTACCTGCCCAGTCTGGCTACCCAGCGCGCCCGCCTCGCCAGCCTGCCGTCGCGCGCGCAACTGAGCCAGCGCCTGGAAACCGCGACCGCGGACTTGCCCATCGCCGCCGCCAGACTCACGCCTTTTCTTGATGAAATCGAACGGGCCCGCGCCCGTCCGCCGCTGACGCGCGCCGCGCTGGCGGGCACATCGATCGCGTTGGCGGTCGATGCGCTGCTGCTCGACAGCGGCCATGAAGTGCATGCCCTGCTGCCGCTGACCGCGCCCGGCGACACACAGACAATAGACGGAGAAGCCGTGCGCGCCGCGCTCGCAGCCTGGCGTGCCAGTACCGCGGGCGCGCAAGCCGGGGAGGCGATATTCGTCGATCTGAAAAACGAATCCGACGCGCTCTACGGCGCTTATCTCGGCGAGGTCATCCGCCTGACCGGCGCGGGCATCGTCGCCATCATCGTGCTGCTGAGCATTTTCCTGCGCCGACCCATGCGGGTGGTCCGCGTCGTGCTGCCGCTGGCCACCGCCATCCTGACGGTGCTCGCCGCGCTGAGCCTGGCGGGCATGCAACTCATCCTGCTCCACCTCGTCGGCATGCTGCTGATCGTCGCGGTCGGCTCCAACTACGCGCTCTTTTTCGACGGCGGAGAGCAAGGCGCGGCAGTGGCGCCCCACACCTATGCATCCTTGCTGTTCGCCAATCTGACCACGGTTGCCGGCTACGGCCCGCTGATCTTTTCCACGGTGCCGGTGCTCCAGGCCATCGGTATCACCGTCGCCCCCGGCGCCATTCTCGTCCTGCTGTTCGCGACCATGCTCGCGCGGCCACAGCCCGCAAGCAAGCCATGACGCGAATTTACTTCAATGTCTTTTATGCAAGCGATTTGGTAAGGAGACAGGGGACAGATCCGACATCTGTCCCCCTGATTTCTCAAGCGCCAAATGGATGGCGGCGGAGGATGGTTTCCTCGCGCTCGGGGCCGGTGGAGATGATGTCGATCGGGACTTCGATGATTTCTTCCACCCGGTGCAGATAGGCGCGCGCTTCTTGCGGGAGCGCGCTCCAGTTTTTTGCGCCCTTGGTCGAGGCATGCCAGCCGGGCAAGGTTTCATAGATCGGCACGCAGCGCGCGACCTCTTCCGCGCCCAGGGGCAGGAGGTCGATGCCACTGCCGTCGAGCTGATAACCGGTGCATAGCTTGAGTTCTTCCAGGCCGTCGAGCACGTCGAGCTTGGTGATGCAGATCCCGGTTACGCCATTGATGATGATCGAGCGCTTGAGCGCGGCAAGATCGAGCCAGCCGCAACGGCGCTTGCGTTTGGTGACGGTGCCGATCTCGTGTCCTCGTTCGGACATCTGATTGCCCGGCGTGCCCTCGGGCTTGATGTCGAGTTCGGTTGGAAACGGCCCGCTGCCGACTCGGGTGCAATATGCTTTGGTAATTCCGAGGATGTAGTGCAGGCTCCCCGGCCCGAGTCCCGAACCCGCGGCGGCCTGGCCGGCAACGCAATTGCTGGAAGTGACGAAAGGGTAGGTGCCGTGGTCGATGTCGAGCAGCGTGCCCTGCGCGCCTTCGAACAGCAGCGAGCCGCCGGATCTGTTGACTTCATGGAGCGCCGCGGAGACATCGACCACCATGGGTTTCAACTCTTCGGCATTTTCCATCGCTTGGTCGAAGATCGTCTGGAAGTCGACCGGGGCGGCGTTCAGGTGATGGGTGAGCACGAAGTTGTGATAGTCGAGATTGGCCTTGAGTTTGGTGGCAAAACGTTCGGGGTCGAACAGGTCGTAGACCCGCAGCGCGCGGCGCGCGACCTTGTCTTCGTAAGCCGGGCCGATGCCCTTGCCGGTGGTGCCGATCTTGTCGCTGGCGGATTTGGCGGCTTCGCGGGCGATGTCCAGCGCGCTGTGATAGGCGAGGATCAGCGAACAGCCGGAACTGACTTTCAGCCGCCCACGCACTTCGATGCCGCCCGCTTCGAGTTTGTGGATTTCTTCGAGCAGATGATGAACGTCGAGCACCACGCCATTGCCGATGTAGCAGGCCACGCCCGTGTGTACGATGCCCGAGGGCACGAGGTTGAGCTTGTACTCGGTCTTGCCTACCACCAAGGTGTGGCCAGCGTTGTGGCCGCCCTGAAACCGCACCACGCCTTGGGCATGGCCGGTCAGCCAGTCGACGATCTTGCCTTTGCCTTCATCGCCCCATTGCGTGCCGACCACGACTCTCACAACCATTTTTATTTATCCCCTGTGCCTGAAATTGCCTTATTCTGACAAAATACATCTCATTTTACTTGTTTTTTCCCTTTTATGCTATCCTTGGAAATATGGACTACATTCTCGGCCTTGAAACTTCCTGCGATGAAACGGCGGCGGCAGTGGTCGGCGTCAACGGCGAAGTTTTGAGCAATGTCATCGCCACACAACTCGACACGCACAAAG
>JAITCV010000197.1 GCA_031282905.1 Azoarcus sp.
ACGCCACTGGACATCCTGGCCGTGCTGGCCGAAGACCTGGATGAGGAGGTGGCAAAAGCGGCCTTGCGATGGTTTGGCGATACAGATGAGGAATGAAGGGAAATCTTATGAACGAAAACAATATTCCGGTGGAACAGCTACGCCAGATGGCGCAAAGCGAAGATAAAGCGGCGCGCTACAAGGCTGCGCAAAATCCCGCCACGCCGGTGGGAATCCTGCGCATTCTGGAGAAGGATGAAGATAAGTATGTGCGTTACGGGTTGCGCAAAATCCCGCCGCGCCGGTGGGATGCCCTGCGTGTTCTGGCGGGAAATGGCGATTGGTGGATACGTCGCGCGCTGGCGCGAAATCCCGCTGTGCCACGCGATATCCTGCTCCTGCTTGTCGAAGACGCCGACCGCCTCGCCCTGGTAAAAAAACCCAACACTGCGGCAAATCCCGCCATGTACCGCTGACGCTTGGCATATAGTTCTTGTGCGGCGGCGGACATCGCTTTCTCTCTCGACTGTCCGCAAAACCCTGTCCGCCGTTTGTTTCCCTTTGTCCTTTTGAAAACCTACCATCCCACGCCCATATCTTGAAAACACCTGAAGATATCTGTTTTATTTATTTCCGCCATTTTTGAGACATGTCTATATTCGGCGGCTTTTCCCGCAATGCCCGGGCTACGACAAGCCACGGCAAGGAGACCCAGCCATGAGTACGGACAACAGCCTCACCACCACGGATGCGGCATGGAACGCGCGCGTCGATCTTGCCGCCGCCTGTCGCCTGACCCATCTTTACGCATGGACGGATTTGCTCGCGACCCATATCTCCATTCGCGTCCCGGGGCGCAGTGATCGTTATTTTGTCAATCCGCTCGGGCTGTTGTTCGATGAAGTCGATGCCTCGTCCATCCTCGAAGTCGATTTTGATGGCAATGTCATTGGCGGCAGGGGCGATCTGAATCCGGCGGGCACCGTCATTCACGGCGCGATTCACGCCACGCACTCTCCTCAGGCGGAAGCCGTCGTTCATCTGCATTCCCTGGATGGCGTCGCGGTTTCATGCCAACGTGACGGGCTTTTGCCCCTGACCCAGATGGCGTTGATGGTTTATGCCGATGTGGCTTATCACGATTATCAGGGAGTGGTATTGGACAAGGAAGAGCGCGCGCTGCTGCTCCAGAATCTGGGCGACAAACACCACCTGATTCTCAGGAATCACGGCACCCTCACCATTGGGCGCAACATGGCCGAAGCCTTTTCCCGTATCTGGCGGCTGGAACGCGCCTGCCGTTTCCAGCTTGCCGCCCAATCGGCGGGCGTGCCCCTGCAAGCCTTGCCGCAATCCGTCATCGATCGCACGGTCAACCAGGCGGGCGACATCATGGGCGACCGATCGACCTTCTTTCCAGCAGGCAAACGTGAATGGGCGGCCCATTTGCGGCGGCTCGACCGGGAATTGCCCGGATTCAGGCACTGAGTTCAGACACAAACTGAATCCAGGCACCGACAAATCATGCCATCCCCTCACCTTGCCATCCTCGGCGCGGGCGCCATCGGCATCTGGCTGGCCACCCGGCTTGTGCAGGGAGGAGCCAGGGTCAGCCTGATCGCTCGCCCCCACAGCGCCGAACAGCTTGTCCAGAATGGACTGACGCTCGACGAAGAAGGAGCGGTAAACCAGCGCCTGAATTGGCCGCCCGCCACCCCCAATCTATGGATAGGCACGGCGACGGCGTTGCGCGAACGGCTTGAGCGCTCCGAGGACGCGGCGATCGACATCCTGCTGCTCACCGTCAAGACCCAGCAACTCCTGCCCGCGCTCCCCGAATTCATTCCGCTCTCCGGCGCGGGGACGCTCGTCGCCTTCCTGCAAAATGGCATTCCATGGTGGTATTTTCATGGTATTTCGCCCGCGCATGGAGAACCGCTTTCCGCATATGCTGGACGTAATCTGGAAAGCATCGATCCGCAAGGCGAACTGCCCGCAGCCCTGCCCCTGGCCCGGGTGCTTGGCGGCGTCATCCACAAATCCGCCGAATTGCTCGCGCCCGGTCATGTCCGCGCGCGCGCCGTCGACGGCGATGGCCTGATCTTCGGTTCGCCATCCGGCCCCATCGAACCCGGCGGTGAAAGCGTCTTGCTCTCCGCGTTGCGGCAAGGCGGCATTGCCGCGCAACACAGCGCCGACATCAGGACCGACGTATGGACAAAGCTGCTCGGCAACGCGGTACTCAACCCGGTCTCCGCTCTCGCCGACGCCACCCTGAATGACATCGTGGATTTCCCTCCCACGCGCCGTCTCGCGCTGGCGGGCATGGCCGAAGCCGTTGTCATTGCACGCGCCTGCGGTGTGGCGCTCGACATCGACCTCGACGCCCGCCTGGACCGCGCCCGCGCGGTCGGTGCCTCCCGCACGTCCATGCTCCAGGACAAACGCCAGAGCCGCGAACTGGAAATCGACGGCATTCTCGGCGGCCTGCTCGAACTGGCCGCGCTCACCCATAGCCCCACGCCCAGACTGGAAACCCTGTACGCGGCAACAGCCTTGCTATCGCGGAATAATGCAATAAAAGCGCATTTACATGACAAGAAATCACCTTAGACCCTTGTGTCAATACATTCAGCATGGGCGTCCGTTTTTTCACCACCGCCTGTAAAGGCATCCAACCATGTCGCAAAAACCTCTCTTTCACCGTTTTCAACTCAAGCCCTATACACCCAACATCGGCGCTGAAATCAGCGGCCTCGACCTTGCCCGTCCTCTCGATGATGAACTTCGACATGAATTGCGCCTGGCCCTGGCGAATTATGACGTTCTGTTTGTGCGCGAACAACGGCTCAGCCCGGAACAACAAGTCGAGGTCGCGCGGACATTTGGCAATCCCAGCCGGGAAAAAACCTATTTCCCCGCCCTCGAATCCAATGAGTTGGTCGAACTGGTCGAAACCCGTCCGGGCGGACCGCGCTATACCACCGATCAATGGCATGTCGACACCAGCTATCTCGCCTCACCGCCCGAAGGTGCGGTGTTGACCGCGCAAATACTGCCAGAGGCCGGAGGCGATACCCTGTGGTCCAGCGCGCGCAAGGTCTATCGCGCGTTGCCCGCCGCGCTCGCCGGCTGGCTGGAAACGCTCACCGCGCTGCACTCGATCGACAACAGCGGCTGGCCGGATGTTTTCCGTTCACAGCCCAACGGCGAAGAGCGCTACCGCGAAATTCGCGCCAAGCATCTGCCCGTAAGCCACCCCGTCATCAAGACACACGCGGTCACCGGGGAAAAATATCTCTTCGTCAATCCGAAATACACTGAACGCATCAACGGTCTGCCACGCGCGGAAAGCAACGCGCTGCTCGTCTATCTGTTCGGCTTCTTCGAGCGCCCGGAATTCCAGGCGCGGCTGGTATGGGCGCCAGGCACGGTGGCAATCTGGGACAATCATGCAACCGTGCATTACGCGGTGCCCGATTACCTGCCCGCGTACCGGCTGCTTCACCGCGTCACGTTCTGAGCAGGCAAGCGTCGGAGACGCTTCTGAGCGTCATCGCAAGGGCGACCCTCCGTGGCCGCCCTTTTCAATATCCATGTGGCGTGCGCCGGATATTTTCTGCTTCCTGTCCCTTCTCATTTGCCCGCAACTTGCCTGCAAATTACCCACAAATCGCCTCGATCATACTGTCCTTGCCCGCGCGGGCTTCGTTGAGCAGTTCTTCGAACTGTTCCCGGTCGATGCCGGCAAGGCCGTTGTCGAACAGCTCGACGCGCGGCGGTATCTTGAGCAGGGTATCGAAGGGGTTGACGATCTCGGTGGCCAGGGTGGCGGTGCGGACGATGTCGCGCAGGGAGGCGGGGGGCCATTCGCTGCCATATGGGTATTCAAACGCGAAGGCGTCGAGGATGTCATCGGGTAATTCGAATATTTCGAGCACCGAGCGCGCGATGGGTTCGTGCCACACCGCGACGAATTCGGCGAAACGGTCGAGATTGGCCTCCAATGCGGGATAGGCGGAAACGCGCGAGAGCAGGAAAAACTGTCCGATATCGACCATCAGACCGGCGAGCATGGCGGCATCCGGGTTGGCTGTGCGCAGGCGGTGGGCAAAGGCGTAAGACCACGAAGCAATGTCAATAGAATGATGCCAGAGTTGTTCTGCTATTTGTTGTGATTGTTTGGAGCGGTGATCCTGCGCAAGCTGTTCTGCGGCCACGGCGAAAGACAGGCAACGGAGCGCGGCAAGGCCGATGCGCTTGACCGCGTTGTTCAGGCTGGTGATGTGCGCGCCGTAGGGGTTGAGCAGCATGGCGTTGGCCATGCGGATGGCCTTGGCCGAAAGCACGGGCTCGCCGCGCACGATGGCGACGATGTCGTCAATGGATGAATCCGGATCATCGGCACGTTGCTTGATGCGCAACGAGATGTTCATCGAGGTTGGGAAATTAAGGTGCCCGGCTTCGAGTTCGCCCTCGATTTGTGCGGCAAAAGCCCGGGTTTGTGCCTCGAAGTCCTGCATGGTGTTACTCCATCCCAAAGAGAAGGAGAAGTTTAACCCGAGCGGACATGCCCGGGCATGTCCGTGAAATGGCGGATGTGCCGATTTCCCGGTCAAGGTCTGGATTTCGTGTTGTTTTTCAATGTGTTGAGATGAGTTTGAAGATTTTCCAAGGAATGAGGCTGGCGCAGAACTGGCCTGTCCAGGATGGCGGCGAGACGCCGGCGCTCGGATCGGCGTTGGGTCGATCGGCGTTGTGCCGTGAAATGGTGAAGCCATGCTAGAATCGCCGACGATGCTGACCGAATGTCATCCGCGCGAAGGCAAACGGCAAACGTCAATCCGCGATCCTCACGATCCGATTTTCAAAACGACGAAAAGGGTTAAATGAAGGTTGGAAATGAAATCCATCAAGACTTCCGCACTGTCTCTTGTGACGCTTATCCTGTGTTTCGGTCTGCTGTCTTGCAACGGCGACAAGGATACCCAAACGCCCCAGAATGATCAATATGATAAATGGCAGACATTCAATCAGGGAAATTATTCGATTCGCTACCCCGCCGATTGGACGTTGAATACGAATGGGATCATGGGGGCAAAGTTCTTTCTTCTTGCCGCGATGGAGTCGGAAAGCGATAAATTCAGGGAAAACATCAATTTGGCGATAGAACCATTTTCAGCAGGTCTCGATGAGTACATCGATGTGGGAATAGGTATTGCCAGCAATTTTTTGTCCGATTACAAGGTGGTAAGCAGAGAAAAAGTCAATGATGCTTCTGGTGAGCATTCTGTGATGGTAATGACTTTTTCCCAGGGCGGGCAGAGCTTGAAAACTGAGCAGCATATATGGATCTACAATGGTAATGCATATATCCTGACCTTCACGAGTTCGCCAGACAGTTTCGATCGTTACAGGGATGTAGCCGGGAAAATTCTTGCGTCATTCACATTGAAGTAGGCGCGAAACTTTCGCCTGATCGAGGAAATGAATCCAACTGTGGATCATGAAAAATCGGTGAAGATTCCTGTCCGCATGACGCGATGCCCATCTTCCGGCACTCGGCGGTTTGTCCAAGATTCGATCAGGATGGGTTTCGCGATCACATGCATGAAGAAAGTGTCACTTGCTCCGAAAATATGCTTCAGTAATTGGTGCGCGCTACCTTGCCGATCAGCCCGGAGAGGCTTTCCTGAATGTCGGCGGGCAGGAGCACGATCTTGGCGTTGTCGGAGGCGGCGAGTTTTTGTACCGAGGCGATGTACTTTTCGCCCAGCAGATAGAGCATCGGCGCGGGTTCGGTGCCGAGCGCGGTGGTGACGCGGCGGATCGATTCGGCGGACGCTTCGGCGAGCATCACCTGGGCTTCGGCATCGCGGCGGGCGGATTCGAGGCGGGCTTCGGCTTCCAGCACGGCGGATTGTTTTTCGCCTTCGGCCTTGGTGACCATGGCCTTGCGTTCACGTTCGGCGGATGCCTGCATTTCCATGGCGCGCTGCATCGAGGATGAAGGCTTGATGTCCTGGATTTCCACCGATTTCACGGTCAGGCCCCAGTCGATGGCTTCGTCGGCGATGCTCTCGCGCAAGCGCGCCTTGATCTTGTCGCGCGAAGACAGTGCTTCGTCGAGTTCCATTTCGCCGACGATGGAACGCAGAGTGGTCATGATCAGGTTGCGGATCGCTTCCGAGAAATCGGTGACGCCATAGACGGCCTTGACCGGGTCGGTGACCTTGATGAAAGCGATGGCGTTGGTCAGGATGACGGCATTGTCGCGGGTGATGACTTCCTGCTCCTGGACGTCGAGGATGATGTCCTTGGTCACCAGCTTGTAGGCCACCCTGTTGACGTAGGGGAAGGGAAAATTGAGCCCGGGGCGCAGGGTATGGTTGTACTTGCCCAGGCGTTCGACGATCCATTCCTCGCCCTGGGGGACGAGGCATATGCCTTTTGCCACGCTGACAACGGCGAAAACCAGAATGCCGATGGCGGCAATCAGTAGAGGAGACATGGGGGAAAACTCCAAGAAAAGGGCGATTTGAAGGAGGGTAACATACCCCGCCAAAAGGAAGAGGGCCACATACACCGCTCGGGTGGCAAACGGGCTCAGGCACCGACGTGGTTTGCCAGTCGGTGCCTGAGCCCGTTGGAGTGATTGGAGAAGCCAGCCGATTGGCCCAAGAAAGGCGCACAAAAGGGTGAAAAGAAGTTTTCGCATCACGGATGAGTAGGAATCATACGTGTTCGACCTTGACGAAATTACCTTCGATGGCAAGGATTTTCACCCGTTCGCCCGCGGGGATATCGGTCTCCGCCGTGCATTGCCATTCCTCGGTGCCAAGGATGGGGCGCTGGAAACGGACCTTGCCGCGCGTGAATGGGGCCACCGCGTGCACGAGCAGGCCGATCTCGCCGATGGCGTCTCCGGTTGCGGTGCCGGAACGGGTCTTATCGGCGAAGCGTTTGTTGAATATCTGGAACCACAAGACGGTCATCGTCACCGAGGCCAGGAACCACACCAGCACTTGCGTGGCCAGCGGCAGACCGGGTACCGCGAGCAGCAAGAGCGCCACCGGAAGCGCGCCCAGGCCGAACCAGATCACGAAAAACGACGGGATGAACAATTCCAGCACGATGAGCGCCAGCCCGCCGACCACCCAGTGCCACCATTCTATTATCATTACTTTCTCCTTGGCCGGATCATGGTCCGGGGATCATTACCTGCCATATCATGCACCGATTTGCCCCGCGCTGTCGCCTGGCCGCCTTCGGCAATGATCGCTCCCGCCCCCGCCCACCCGCCCGCCCGCCCGCCTGGAGCGTCATATGCGCTTGCAGCCATGCGCTTTCGGCCGTCAGCGTGGTG
>JAITCV010000218.1 GCA_031282905.1 Azoarcus sp.
CGGCGGATTCGTCTCGCGGCTGACCCATGAAGTACGCGAACTGCGCGGCCTCGCCTACAGCGTATCCAGCCACTTCGAACCGCGCCAGGTCGCCGGCCCCTTCGTCATCGGCCTGCAAACCAAGGGCAGCCAGAGCGGATTTGCCCTGCGACTGGTGCGCGACACCCTCGCTGGCTTCATTGCCGATGGCCCGAGCGATGAGGAACTTCAGGCGGCGAAGGACAACCTCGTCAACGGCTTCGGCCTCCGCCTCGATTCCAACCGCAAGATTCTCGATTACGTCTCCATGATCGGCTTCTACCGCTTGCCCGCCGACTGGCTGGAACGTTATCCGCGCGCAGTCGAAGCGGTGACGCGCGAGGCGGTGCTGGATGCCTTCGCCCGCCGGCTGCCCCAGGATCATCTGGTGAGCGTGATCGCCGGAGGCGATGGTGACCCGGCGGCCCCCGGCGAAACCACGACCGAAACGCCGGTCACGGTCGGGCCAGAAACAGAGGCCGAACCTGAACCTGAGGCCGAGCCTGAACCTGAAGCCGAAGAAGCGCAGTGAGCCGTGCCGCGAGAAACAGGATTCGCATTGTCGGCGGTCTCTGGGGTTCGCGTCTGGTTGAAGTCGCCAGCTTGCCCGGCCTGCGGCCGACGCCGGATCGGGTGCGCGAAACCCTGTTCAACTGGCTGGGACAAAACCTCGACGGCCTTGCCTGTCTCGACCTGTTCGCGGGCTCCGGCATTCTCGGTTTCGAAGCGGCCTCGCGTGGCGCGGCGGCGGTGACCCTGGTCGAGCGCGACCCACGGGCATGCGCCGCCCTGCGTCGCACTGCCGAAACATTCACCGACCGACGGCTGGAGATCATTTGCGGCGATGCGCTAGAATTCCTCGCTTCGCATTCAGGATTGTTCGACTTGGTGTTCGTCGACCCGCCCTATCATCAAGGCTGGCTCGACCGGGTGACGCCGTTGCTCGACCGCGTGCTGCGGCCCGGGGGACGGATCTATGCCGAAGCGGAAGCATCACTCCCCGGTCTCGGCATCTGGCACACCGTGAAACGGGGCCAGGCCGGACAGGTACATTTTCATCTCATGGAACGCAAGCCCGCATGAAAAACACGACAGCGGTCTATCCCGGCACCTTCGACCCGTTTACCCGCGGGCACGAAGACCTCGTGCGCCGCGCCGTCGACATGTTCGACCGCATCATCGTCGCGGTGGCCGCCAGCGCGGGCAAGGGGCCGCTGTTTTCGCTCGACGAACGGGTGGACATCATCGCCGAAGTGCTGCAGGAATTTGCCGACCGGATCGAAGTGACCCCGTTTACCGGCCTGCTGGCCGACTTCGCCCATCGGCGGGGCGCAAACGTCATGGTGCGCGGCTTGCGGGCGGTGACCGATTTCGAGTACGAAATGCAGATGGCGAGCATCAACCGCAAGCTTGCCCCCGACCTGGAAACCGTATTTTTCACGCCAACCGAGCAATACACCTTTCTATCGGCCTCCGTGGTGCGTGAAATCGCCCGCTTCGGCGGGGACGTCAGCGCGTTCGTCCATCCGACGGTCATTGCCCGCCTCCAGCGGAAATTCTGAGTTCCACTGTTCCACATTACATTCAACGCCAACACGAGGAAACCCACGTCATGTCCCTGATGATTACCGACGAATGCATCAATTGCGATGTCTGTGAGCCCGAATGCCCCAACGGCGCGATTACCCAAGGCGACGAAATCTATGTGATCGACCCGTCCAGATGCACGGAATGCGTCGGCCATTTCGACGAGCCGCAATGCGTCCAGGTCTGTCCGGTGGATTGCATCCTCCAGGACCCGGAACGCGCCGAATCGCAGGAATCGCTCCTGGCCAAATTCAACAGGCTCAATCCCGCGTAGGCCAATCCATCGCCATTGTGGTTTGGGCTTGCAGGGGGCGACGCATGCGTCGCCCCCTGCTGCGGCGTTTCGGATAACTGAACCACCGTTATTGCTTTCTCCCCATCGCGTTCTTATTGTCTTTTGTCGACCGTGGCATAAAGAACGAATTCACCTGTAGGCGCGTTTTCCCGGCACCAGAATCGGTACTCAGGCACCATTTCCTTGATCAGCCGGGGAATAACCCACATATCCGCAAGGCGGTGATAAAGACAAATGGCAAGTTTCGGCTTGTGTTCCATGATCACGCCACGCGCGCCATTCAGCACATCGACTTCCGCGCCTTCCAGATCCATCTTGATGAAATCCGGTTTGACCTTGTTTTCCCTGCACCAGTCATCCAAAGTCACGACCGGCACGGTCAAGGCGCCGTGTTCTCCCGCCACCAATCTGGTTCCGCCTATATTTGTGGGATAGCGTTCCATGTTCATCTGCCCAGGCGCGGCACTCAAACCCAGTGGAACGGGTTCGATACGCCCCTGACCATGTTTCTGGATATTGCGGCTCATATAATCCAGGGCTTCCGGATTGGGTTCGAAAGACCATACTTTTCCCGCTCCGGCTTTTTCTGCCCAAAGCGCCGTTTCACCACAACATGCGCCGCAATCCAGGAATACGTCACCTTCCCGCACGGCGACCATCTCGCCATAGCGATATTGCTCGATTACGAATGTACAAATAACCAATAAATCCGGAGCAGCGCCAGGAGGAAATTCGAGTGTTGGTATTGCGCCAGAAGCAAGTAATATTCGCGTTCTGTCCCTGGCTCGTTGCCACGCATCAGCTTTGAAATTCCCAAGGTAATGAACCGCAGTCGAACCATCCAACACGCCACGTGCCGTCGATAAAGCCAGGAAATTCCTGTATTGCGTCAGACTTTCGCTATCCTCCAGCCAACGTTCGACCTGTTCGATCTCCTCGCATGCCGCCACCAACGGAGTAATCGCCTGATTTACCAGGCAATCCATCAACTGCTTGACCCGCTCCACCGCATGTACGCTCATGGCCGCTTTCCCTCACGTCCGCAACTTTGTTGGCATGTGGCATGTGGCATGTGGCATGTGGCATGTGGCATGTGGCAT
>JAITCV010000005.1 GCA_031282905.1 Azoarcus sp.
GCCGATCTTCCCGGCCTTGTGCTGCCCTCGTGGGCGGATGTCGAACGGCGCGAATACACTCCATGGACGCGCCCGCATGTCGTCATCGACACGGCGGGGAAAACAATCGCGGAATCCCAGGCCGCGCTCTTGTCCGCCCTGGCGCGGGATGATTTCGGGCGAGAATACAATGGTGTATCAATATCCAGTTCCCGCCACGGGTTCGAGCACGTTTTGTCCTCCCAGATAAGGCCATAACACTTCCGGTACCATGACCGCACCATCGGCGCGCTGGAAGTTTTCCAGCACTGCGACGAGTGTGCGTCCGACCGCCAGCCCCGAGCCGTTCAGGGTGTGTACAAGTTCGTTTTTCCCTTGGGCGTTCTTGAACCGGGTTTGCATCCGCCGTGCCTGGAAGGCTTCGCAGTTGGAACAACTGGAAATCTCGCGGTAGGTGTTCTGCGCGGGCAGCCATACTTCAAGGTCGTAAGTCTTGGCGGCGGAAAAACCCATGTCCCCGGTGCACAGCATGATGACCCGGTATGGCAGTCCCAGTTTGCGCAAGATGGCTTCGGCATGAGCCGTCATTTCTTCGAGCGCGGCCTGGCTGGCTTCGGGATGCACGATCTGCACCATTTCGACCTTGTCGAACTGGTGCTGGCGAATCATGCCGCGCACGTCGCGCCCGCCGCTGCCCGCCTCGGAACGAAAGCACGGGCTATGCGCGGTGAGCTTGATCGGCAGCCGTCCGGCATCGAGAATCTGTTCGCGCACACTGTTGGTGAGCGGAATTTCGGCGGTGGAGACCAGATATTGCTCGCGCGCTTCTTCATCGCCGCCGCGCGACACCCAGAACATGTCTTCCTTGAACTTGGGCAGTTGTCCGGTGCCTTCGAGCACTTCGCGGTTGACGATGTAAGGGGTGTAGCACTCGGTATAACCGTGTTCGCGGGTATGGGTGTCGAGCATGAACTGGGCGAGCGCGCGGTGCAGGCGCGCAACCTGTCCGCGCATGAAGCTGAAACGCGCGCCGGAGAGTCGGGCGGCGGTGTCGAAATCGAGTCCAAGTGCCGCGCCGATGTCGACGTGATCCCTGGGCGCGAAATCGAAAAGGGGGGGCGTGCCCCAGCGGCGCACTTCGATGTTGTCGCCTTCATCCACCCCCACCGGCACGTCGGCCTGCGGCAGATTGGGGAGGCGGGCAAGAAAATCGGTCATCCGCTCCAGCACCTCCGGCAGCGCCTGCTCATTGGCTTTCAGCGTGTCGGCCAGGCGGGCGACCTCGGTCATTGCAATGGAGATGTCTTCGCCTTTGCTCTTGAGCTGGCCGATCTGCTTGGACAGGCTGTTGCGGCGAGCCTGGAGCTCCTGGGTGCGGGTCTGGAGCGCCTTGCGTTCTTCTTCAAAATCGAGAAAGGCTTGGGTGTCAAGGGTAAAGCCACGGGTGGCGAGGCGCGCACGCACGGTGTCGAGCTGGCCGCGCAGCATCTGGATGTCTAGCATGAGAAGTCTTTCAATTCATGGGGTTGCAAAAGCTTATTGAAGCCGTGTCCAGGATTCATCGTCCAAGTCACGGATTCAACACGTATTCCGGTTCTCCATCCAGGATGGTGCGGCGCAAAAATTGATGAATGAAATCAATTGCTTGCGGAACGTCCGCTGAAAAACTCTTCTTGCAATCGGTAGAATTTCACGTAGCCTTAAAGGAAAGCTCACGTCCGATGAGCCAAAACCTGTGAAAGAGGGAACATCATGCTATCCATTCGCGACTGCCTTGACTACTGCGATCTCACCGACACCGAAGTTGCCCTGCTTGCCGAACATGAGGGCATTCCCGAAATCAGCGCCGCCCAGGTGCTGTGCGGATTGGTGCAGACCGACGAAGGCGTGCGCCTGCTGGCGCGCTGGCTGAGTGAGTTGATCGAATCCGCCGATGCCGAGGGGCTGGCCGAAAAAGCCGCGGTGGCGCGGCTGGAATTCGAACGCTTCACGTCGGCTCATCCCCTGAACTGACCGCCGCTTTCCCGCGCTTTCCCGGTTTGTGGCGGCCCCGCGCGGCTTCGTCGAGCGCGCGCAGGTGGGCCAGTTTCTCGGCGATCCGGCTTTCCATGCCGTAGGGCGTCGGGCGATACCAACGCGGCGGCGTCATGCCTTCGGGAAAATAATGCTCGCCCGCCGCGTAGGCTTCGGGTTCGTCGTGGGCGTAGCGGTAGGCGTGACCATAACCCAGTTGCTTCATCAGTTTGGTCGGCGCGTTGCGCAGGTGCAGCGGCACGGGTTGCGAGCCGGTCTGTGCGATGAATTTGCGCACGCTGTTGTAGGCCATGTAGACCGCGTTCGATTTGGCCGCGCAGGCAAGGAACACCACCGCTTCGGCCAGCGCGAGTTCTCCTTCGGGCGAACCGAGGCGTTCGTAGACCGCGCAGGCGTTGAGCGTCAGTTCCAGCGCGCGCGGGTCGGCCAGGCCGATATCTTCGGAGGCCATCCGCACCAATCTGCGCCCGAGGTAGAGCGGGTCCGCGCCGCCATCGAGCATGCGGCACATCCAGTAGAGCGCGGCGTCGGGGTTCGAGCCACGCACCGATTTATGCAGGGCGGAAATCTGGTCGTAGAAGGCTTCCCCGCCCTTGTCGAAGCGCCGCAAGTCCTTCGACAATGCCTGATCGACGAAGGTCGCCGTGACCGGCGCGACCCCGGCGGTTTCGGCGGCGACCTGGATTTGTTCGAGCAGGTTCATCAGTCGGCGGGCATCGCCATCGGCAAAACCGGTCAGGCGCTCGCGCGCGTCGTCCTCGAAGACCAGCGCCGGGCAGCTTGCCAGCCGGGCACGCTCGAACAACGCGGTCATCGCTGCGGCGTCGAGCGCTTCCAGCACATATACCGCGGCCCGCGACAGCAGCGCGGCGTTGACTTCGAAAGAGGGGTTTTCGGTGGTCGCGCCGATGAAGGTCACCACGCCCTGTTCGACGTAGGGCAAGAAAGCGTCTTGCTGCGATTTGTTGAAGCGGTGCACTTCGTCGACGAACAGGATGGTGTGCCGTCCCAACTTTTTCGCGGCCTGCGCCTGGGCCACCGCCTCGCGGATTTCCTTCACCCCGGAAAACACCGCCGACAATGCGATGAAATCGGCATCGAAACCCTTTGCCATCAGGCGGGCAAGCGTGGTTTTGCCCACTCCCGGTGGCCCCCACAGGATCATCGAATGCGGTTTGCCTGATTCGAACGCCAGCCGCAGCGGCTTGCCCGGCCCGAGGAGATGGGTCTGCCCGGCGACTTCGTCGAGCGTGGCCGGACGCATCCGTTCGGCCAGAGGAATATTGCCCGACCCGCTCGCGTCTGCCAGCGAGGAAGAAGAACCGGGCGCGAACAGGTCGCCGCTCATTGCTCGCCGATGATATCGGCCCCGGCGGGAGGATCGAAGCGGAACAAGGCCGCATCGAGATTCGGATTGGCGTCCAGCCGAGTCAGCACGATCGAGGTGGTCTGCCCGAAGTTGTCGCGCACTTCCATGCGGCGGAGACGTTCGCCGTCGAAGCCGAAGCGGATCAGTTCGAAACCCGCGCTTACTTCCTGTCCACCGCCGGCGGCATTTCCATCCAGCGAAGGGGAATGCGAGTTGGGACGCGCCTCGACCCAATCCAGCCCATCCGCATGCCCCGCTTCCGCCAGCGTGAAATTGCGCTCGAAATCGGCGTGCCCGAACAGGATCGCCGCGGGCGTTGCGCCCAGCGCGTCGCCGATCCTGCGCACCGTCACTTGGTTGAGATCGCGATCCCACGTCCACAACCGCTCGCCGTCTCCCACCAACAATTGCGGATAGGGCAATTCATATTCCCAACGGAATTTACCGGGACGGGAAAAGGCAAAGCGCCCCGTGGTCTGCTGCGGGCGGCGGACGGATGTTCCGCCGGACACGACCGCCTGGGTGAATTCGCCCTCGGCGGTCTGGGTCGCGCTCACGAACTGGCGCAACTGGGCGAGCGCGTCAGCGGACAGGGCGTTGCCCGTCACCATCATCAGGCTCACCACGCACAAATATCGAGCTACGCTTTTCATTCTTCCTCCCGCTGCGGCGGCGCCAGTACCTCGCGATTGCCGTTGATGCTCATCGGCGACACGACTCCGGCGCGCTCCATCTGCTCGACCAGTCTCGAGGCGCGGTTGTAGCCGATGCGGAACTGGCGCTGCACCGCCGAGACCGAAGACTTCCGGGTTTTCAGCACGAATTCGACCGCCTGATCGTAGAACTCGTCGGCTTCGCCATCCGCGTCTCCACCGCCCCCGCCTGCGTCCGCATCGTCCTGGGACGTGGAGAGGATGCCTTCAACATAATCCGGCGGCCCCATCTGCTTCATGTTGTCAACCACCCTGTGCACTTCCTCGTCGGCAACGAAAGCCCCATGCACCCGCACCGGCACGCTGGTGCCCGGCGGCAAGTAAAGCATGTCACCCATGCCGAGCAGGGTTTCCGCGCCCATCTGGTCGAGAATGGTGCGTGAATCGATCTTGCTCGATACCTGGAAGGCGATCCGGGTGGGTACGTTGGCCTTGATCAGGCCGGTGATGACGTCGACCGACGGGCGCTGGGTGGCAAGAATCAGATGGATACCGGAGGCGCGCGCCTTCTGCGCCAGGCGGGCGATCAGTTCCTCGACTTTCTTGCCGACCACCATCATCAGGTCGGCAAGCTCGTCGACCACCACCACGATGTGCGGCAGCGGATTGAGCGGCTCGGGGCTCTCCGGTGTGATCGAAAACGGATTGGGCAACGCGCTGCCCGCTTTCTTCGCATTCGCCACCGCCTTGTTGAACCCGGCAAGATTCCTCACCCCGACCGCCGCCATCAGCTTGTAGCGTTTCTCCATCTCGCCCACGCACCAATTGAGCGCGTTGGCGGCGTGTTTCATGTCGGTGACCACCGGCGCGAGCAGGTGGGGGATGCCCTCATAGATCGACAGCTCCAGCATCTTGGGGTCGACCATGATCATGCGCACCATGTCGGGCGTGCTCTTGTAGAGCAAGGACAGGATCATGGCATTGAGCCCCACCGACTTGCCCGAGCCGGTCGTGCCCGCCACCAGCAGATGGGGCATCTGCGCCAGATCGGCCACCACGGGTTGCCCGCCGACATCCTTGCCCAGCGCCACGGTCAACGCCGACTTCATGTCGTTGTACACCTTGGAGCCCAGGATTTCCGACAGGCGCACGGTCTGGCGCTTGGCGTTGGGCAATTCGAGCGCCATGCACGACTTGCCCGGCACGGTCTCGACCACGCGAATCGAGGTCATCGACAACTGACGCGCCAGATCCTTGGCGATATTCACCACCTGGCTACCCTTGACGCCCACCGCCGGTTCGACTTCGTAGCGGGTAATCACCGGCCCCGGATAAGCGGCCAGCACCTTGACCTCGACCCCGTACTCGGCAAGCTTGGTTTCGATCAGCCGCGAAGTGAATTCCAGCGTCTCGACCGAGGGCGGCTCGCCATTGCCTTTGGCCTCATCGAGCAGCGCCAGCGACGGCAACTCCCCGCCCGTCGCGTCGACAAACAGCGGTTGCTGGCGTTCCTTGTCGATCCGGGGCGAACGCGGCACATCGGCGGCGGGTTCGATGCGCAAGGGGGGGGGGGCGTCACTTTGTTCGTTCTTCTTGCGCCGTGTCTGCACGACTTCCTCGCGTTTCGATGCCTCCTCCCGGCCTTTCTTGCGCTCGGACCAGCGCCGCCGCGCGGTCAGCCATCCCCACTCCAGCGCACCGCCGATGCGCTCGGCAACGGACAACCAGGAAATGCCGGAAAACAGCGACAAACCCATCGCCAGCAGGGTCAGCAACAACAAGGTGCCGCCGTCATGACCAAAAAAACGCTGCATCATCTGCCCCAGAGCCCGGCCGCACACCCCTCCCGGCACAGACGGCAAATCGACGCCCAGGCTATGGAAACGCAGGTATTCGAGTGCGCAACTGGAAAGCAGCACCAGCGCGAATCCCGTCAGGATGATGAAAAACGAACGCCGGTCGAGCGTCAGGCTGTGCCTGAACCGCCGGAAGCTCCACACCAGCGGATAGCCCAGGAACACCACCCACCACCAGGCGGAAAGGCCATGGATGTAGAGCAGCAGATCGGCAAGCCAGGCCCCGAAGCTCCCCCCCGGATTCACCACATGTTCCACCTTGGACGCATGAGACCAGCCGGAATCATTCTTGTCGTAGCCAAGCAGCACCAGACCGATATAGAGCGACATCACGCTCAGTACCAGCCAGCGCGCTTCCTGTAGCAACAATGAAATTTTTTCGGGCAGAGGACGGGACGACGATTTGGACGACATGAGAGGATGCAGAGACGTGAATCAGCGGCAACCCGCGAAGCGGATGATTATAGCGCCTCGCCTGTGTCTTTCCGGAGACGCGACCAACTGACGAAACAGCTCGGCTCCAACCGGCTCCAACTGTTACGCCCGGCAAGGGAAAGATACAGGACAGCAAGACAATCGGTATGCGGCGGTTACGCCGGTAATCGATTGTCTTCTGGATTCCGAACGCCGACAGGTCGGCGAGCGCAACAGCATCGCGAAAACCACGATTGCCACGTTGCGCGTCTCGCAACGACGACTACGAGACATGAGCGAGACATGAGCGAGACATGATGCCGCCGAGGCTGCGGCTGATCTAACGTCCGCGTCCGCCGCTGGAACGGGCGGGCCGGGCGGGCGGGGTGGAACGGACGGCGGGGCGGGGCGGGGCGGGGCGCGGTTTTGGCCCATTCGAGGAACGGCGTTCGCCATGGCGCGGTGGCGGCGCGCGGCGCAAATCCTGCTCGTATGCCTGTTCGGCATGGACGCTGGGGGTGAAGCCCTCGGCGCTGGCACGCTCGATTTTCTTGCGCATCAGACGTTCGATGGCGGTGAGCAATTTGAGTTCTTCGGTGTCGACCAGCGAAATGGCATTGCCCGCGGCGCCGGCGCGACCGGTGCGGCCAATGCGGTGAACATAGTCTTCGGGCACGTCGGGCAGTTCGAAATTGACCACTTGCGGCAGTTGCTCGATATCGAGGCCGCGCGCGGCAATGTCGGTGGCAACCAGCACGGGCAATGAGCCGTCCTTGAACCCAGCCAGTGCCCGGGTGCGCGCGGCCTGGCTTTTGTTGCCGTGGATCGCGACAGCTTCGATGTCGTGGCGGGAGAGATATTCGGCCAGTTTGTTGGCGCCGTGCTTGGTGCGGGTAAACACCAGCACCTGGAACCACTGCCGTTCCTGGATCAGCCAGGCGAGCAATTCGCGTTTCTGTTTCTGGCCGATGAGGTAGACGGATTGCTCCACGAGATCCGCGGCGGTGTTGCGCGGCGCGACTTCGATGGTGGCGGGGCGATGCAGCAGGCCGGTGGCAAGCGCGCGGATATCGTCGGAGAACGTGGCCGAAAACAACAGGTTCTGACGCTTCGCGGGCAGGAGCGCGAGGATTTTGCGGATGTCGCGGATGAAGCCCATGTCGAGCATGCGGTCCGCTTCGTCAAGGACGAGGATTTCGATGCCGGAGAGATCGAGCGTGCGCTGCTGGACATGGTCGAGCAGGCGTCCCGGGGTGGCGACGAGGATATCGACACGTTTTTTCAGCGCGGCGATCTGCGGGTTGATATTGACGCCGCCAAATATGACTATAGAATTGATCGGCAGGTGTTTGCCGTATGTTTCCACCGATTCGGCGACCTGGGCGGCAAGTTCGCGGGTCGGGGTGAGGATCAGGCAGCGTGGCCGGCCCGAAGGATGGGGGTGCAGGGGCCTGCCCGCGAGCAGGTGGAGTATCGGCAGGGTAAACGCGGCGGTCTTGCCGGTGCCGGTCTGGGCGGCGGCGAGCAGGTCGCCTCCATTCAGGACTTGTGGAATGGCCTGGGCCTGGATCGGCGTGGGGCGGTGGTAACCGGCGTCATCGATGGCGGTAAGCAGGGGAGCTGCCAGTCCAAGACTGGCAAAATCAGCAAGAGTGTCATTCATATGGGAAAGAGGCGAGGGCATGCAGCCCGCGCCGGGCCGAACGGCGGGCACGCACTGTAGCCGCTTTCAGCCCGAAAAGCGAGCGTAGCGGATACGCTCATGCACGCCGCTTGCTTCTCCATCCGGAAAAATATCCTGCCGGGAAGCGCGCCGTTTCGCGGAACAATGCCATTGGCAAAAATCGTATTTCCTTTTGGACATCATGGGGCCGCACGCATGACAATCTACCGGAAACTGGACAGATCAGCCGGGAGCCGGATGATCTGAAATAGGCATGAATGCCTTCAACAACAACATAAATGACTATGGATTTCAACCATCGGCATATGTGCGAAATATATTCCAGACAGGCGGGAATGGCTTGCGCGCATCAAGGAAAAATGATGCCAGATAAGATATCTGTCGCGTCTGTGACAGCAATATCGGATGCGCGTGCTACCCTATGCGTACTTGGGAGTCATCGGTGGAAAAATTGCCCGGATATCTGAACACTGGTTTTGTCGAGGGGATAGCTGATCTGTTGCCAAAGCGCCTGCGCGCTCTGGCTTACGGACGCGCGTTGCACCTCGACAAACCCTTGTCGAAAAAAATCGTGTTCAAGCTGGCGCAGACCAAGGAAGAATTGGAAGCCTGTTTCCGGCTGCTGCACGATGCCTATGTCTCTGCCGGGTTCATGAAGCCTGCTCCATCCGGGTTGCGGGTGACGCTTTATCATGCGTTGCCAACGACATCGACCCTGATGTGCCGTTACGATGACCGCGTGGTCGGCACGGTGTCGCTGATCCGCAAGAGCAAGCTGGGTTTTCCGATGCAGCGCATCTTCGATCTGGAAGGCGTGCGCAAGGAAGGCGGCAACATGGCCGAGGTATCGGGGTTGGCGATCGAGCGACATTTCGACGATGCCGACAGCCAGATCCTGATCCCGCTCCTGAAGTTCATGTATGAATATGCGGAATATCGCTTCGACACCCGGCACCTGGTGATCGCGGCGCATCCGCGCCACCTTGGCTTCTATGAAAACCTGTTCGGCTTCGAACGTCTCGATCAGCCATTGGTCGAGCATTACGATTTCGTCGATGGCATGGCGGCGGTCGGCGCGCATCTCAATCTGGCGAAGGGCAGGGAATTTCTCCGCGAAAAATACGCCCACCAGCGTCCGGACAAGAACCTTTATCACTATTTCGTTGCCGCCGCATTGCCCAACAGCCAGTTTCCTCACCGGCGTTTTCACACCACGACCGACCCGGTGATGACGCCCGAGTTGATCGACTATTTCTTCAACCAGCGCACCCAGACTTTCTCCAGCCTCTCGCAGCGCGAGATCATGCTGTTGCACACGGTCTACGATCTGCCCGAATACAAGTTCTGCCTGCCGTTGCTGCCCGACAACCCGTCGCGCGAAAAATTGCGCAGCCGCAGCCACCGCCGTTTTCCGGTGCGTTGTCCCGGACGTTTGCGCCTCAGCCAGCCGGAATCGAGCAATGTGGGCCTGACGGTGTATGAATGTTCGGAAGCGGTGTTTTGCGCCCATTTCGACAGCGCGCTCACCGTCGGGATGAGTGGCGAAGTCGACATCGACCTGGGCGAATCCTGGCGCTGCACCCTGCCCGTGCGGGTATCGAGATTGGGCAAACACAGCAACCGCGTCGCCATGCTGAACATCCTGGATGCGGACAGCGAACAGCACCAACAATGGACGAAATTCGTCAGTGTCCTCAACCGCGGCCGCGTCAGCGAAGAGCTGGACGAGGCGACGCGCCTCGTCAGTGAATGACAGCGCATTTTTCGCCCGCCTGCGATCTGTCTTCCCACTCGTCATTCAACTCGTCTTCCAACCCACTTTCCATCTACGTCGGTCGTTTTGCGCCGTCGCCGAGCGGCTTGCTGCACTTCGGCTCCCTGGTCGCCGCGCTGGGCAGTGCGCTGCAAGCTCGCCGTCATCATGGCGCGTGGCGCTTGCGGATCGAGGATGTCGACATTGCGCGCATCGTGCCCGGTGCCGCCGCGGCCATTCTTGCCACCCTGGAAAACTTCGGTTTCGAGTGGGATGGCGAGGTCATGTGGCAAAGCCAACGTATCGACGCCTACATGGCCGCGCTGGAAACACTCAAGGCGGGGAATCATGTCTTCCCCTGCGCCTGTACCCGCCGCGAATTGGAGGAGATGCCCGGCGCTACACTTGCCCGTGATGGCTCCCTGCGCTATCCCGGCACCTGCCGCGCGGGATTGCCGCCCGGACGCAAGGCGCGGGCGTGGCGAGTGCGGGCCGAGGGCCAGATCGATTTTGTCGACGCCATCCAGGGGCAACAGACGGAAGACCTGGCACGCGATGCGGGCGATTACGTCATCTTGCGCGCCGACGGGCTGTTCGCTTACCAGCTCGCGGTGGTCGTCGATGACGCAGCGCAGGGCGTGACCCATGTGGTACGCGGCGCCGATCTGCTGGGCTCGACCGCACGCCAGATCCAGCTTCAACGCCTGCTGGGTTTGCCGGAACCGGCATATGCGCATCTGCCGGTGGCGACCAATGCCGCCGCCGAGAAGCTATCCAAGCAAACTCGCGCCCGCGCCATCGATACGCTGTCGCCCGCCCGCGCCTTGGTCGCGGCGCTCGATTTCCTTGGGCAAACCCCCTTGCCGGAGCTATCGCAAGCGTCGCCCGCCGACGTGTGGGCCTGGGCGCTTGCCCACTGGCGGCTCGACCGCGTTCCCCGCCGCATGCACCGCGTCGCGCCTGTCATCGAAACGTGACAGCGCCAGAACAATTACCACCGTGGATCAATCCAAAGTGAAGGGAAAATCGTGCCCGACGCATGCGTGAGAGACATGATCGCGCATTGATTCGACCACACTGATTGGATCATGAAAAAATCAATTAAAACAAATAGTTATCACTGATTTGCTGCCATCGCGGATGGACGGATGAGGACGGCTTTCAATCGAATTCGTTCCAGAAATCGAAATAGTTGAACCAGTTCGACGGCGCTTCGCGGCAACATCGCGTGACTTCATCGGCATATAATGACATCGCGTTTGCGATGGCCGTTTGCCGTTCAACGGCATCGACCTGCGCAAAATCGGCAATGGGCGCAAATCTAACAGCATAACGATTGCCACCGTGGTACAGCCCGGCCATGAAGATGACACGTGCGCCGAGCATGGCGGCCATGCGGAACGGGCCGATCGGCAGCGCGGCGGGACGCCCCAGCACCGGCCAGGGCGCGCGCGGCTCGTTGCCCAGGCTGCGGTCGGCGAGCACCCCCACCAACGCGCCCTCGTCGAGGTAATCGCGTACCCGGAGCATGGCGTCGAGCCGTCCCAGGGCAATCACATCGGGGCGGTCGCTCGGATTGATCGCGGCCAGCATGCTATTGATCATCCGGGCATTGTCTTCGAACATCGCCAAGGCGATCTTGAGCCCTGGACGGGTGCGCCCCACCGCGCGAATGACTTCGAAACTGCCGAGATGCGCCCCGAACAACAGCGCCCCGCGCCCGCTCGCCAGCACCTCGTCGACGATTCCAGCGCCATCGAGGCTGATGTCGAACAGATCATAGCAATCGCGCAAGAGGTAGATGCGATCATGCACGGTGGCGGCAAAGCTGAATACATGGCGATAACCGTCGGTGATCTTCGCGCGCCGGCCCAGAGCACGGGTCAGGTAGGCGCGCGAAGCGCGACGGGCGGCGGGAGAGAAAACGACAAAATAAGCGGCGATGCAGGCCAGGATGACGCGGCTCACCCGCCGCCCCAGAGTGAGCGACAGCCAGGCCATCAGCCGCAGCATGCGCATGTTGCTGCGCTCCGGACGCTGCGCCCACTCGGCGGAAACGTTCTGCGGTTTCCGTCCGCTCATGGCGTCTGCGCCCCACCCGGCGTGAGGCTGCCGCTCGCGATCACGCCATCGTCATCGGCGAGCGTGAAGGCGATGGCACCGCTCGCGCCAGACTGCTGCCATTTCAAATACATATTCGCGCCGGGGCCGACCGCGCGGATGAACTTGACGCTGCCCAGATGCCAGCATGGTTCATCGAGGCCCAGCGCCAGGGCGAGCGCACCTGCGGCTTCATCCAGCAACACCACGCCGGGCACGATCGGCCGTCCGGGAAAATGTCCGGCAAAAGCGGGGTGGTTGGCGGCGATGGTGATGCGCGACTCGCCTGGGCGCGAGGGGAGCCGAACATCCTCCGGAGTGTCCATTCGGTCTTGCGCGCGATGTGCGGCGAGCAGGGCCTCACGGTTCGCGTACGGCAGCTTGCCAGTCGCGTTGCGCGGCAGGGCGTCGAGCAGGATCAAGGGCCGCGGCATGAATGCGGGGTCGATGCGCTCGCGCAAGGCCGCGCGCAAGCTGGCCGCGTCCAAGCCGGGCGCGACCACGAAAGCGGCCAGGCGGGTGATGTGGCTGTCGTCGCGGCCACCATCGGGCAGATGAAAAGCGCCGTCGCGCACGCCGTCAATAGCCGCGAGCTGGCGATCGAGATAATCGAGCGAAGTGCGCTTGCCCGCGATATTGATGATGTCGGCATTGCGTCCGACGAGCGTGAACTGCCGCTCGCCGACCACGTCGATGACATCGGCGAGCGCAATGGGCGCGTCCATGTCGTCGCCTTCGATCCAGCCTTGCCCATCGCGGATGCTGAGGCGCACATCGCGGGTAAGCGTCCACGCGGCGCTGGTCGCGCTGCGCCGGGTCGCCACTTGTCCCGTTTCGGTCGAACCGTAAATCTCGAACAGCGGCGCCTGGAAAGCGGCCTCGGCACGCCGGGCCAGCTCCGTCGGCAAGGGCGCGGTGGCCGAGAGCACGAATTCGAGCCCGGGCAGCGGCAAATCTGCGTCGAGCAGGGTGCGCAGGTGAAAAGGCGTGGTCACCAGCACCGCGTCCGGCACGCGGCCGAGCGTGGCGACAATGTCGGCAGGATAGAATGGCCGACTGGCGTCGAACGCGCCGCCGCCGAGCCAGGCCAACAGCACGGTGGATTCGAAGCCGAACATATGCTGGGGCGGCACCGTGCCGACCAGCGTCGGCGGACGTGTCGGATCGATGCCGAGCGCGGCGGCGGTGGCGCGCACGCTGGTCACCAGCCGCCCCCAGGATTTGCGATGCGGCACCGGTAGACCCGTCGAGCCGGAAGTGAATACCCATGCAACATGTTGGCGGGCATCCAGCCGGGGCACGGCCGGGCAGACGGCAGACGGCATCGCTTCGTCCGCTGGCGGGAAAACCACGGCGGGCAAGGGATACTGACCTGGATCGGCGTCAGTGAGAATGTGGCAATCCGGCGCGAATGCCGCCATCTGCCGCAGGGTTTCCAAGGTATGCGTCGACGGCAGCAGGCTCACCCGCTGGCTCGCCATGCTCGCAGCCAGGCCCACCGCGAAGCGATAACGGTCGGCGCACAGGTTGAGCACGTGGCGGCACGGCGGCAGCACGGCCATCACGCGCCCGACATCGACCAGAAAGCGGGCGAGGGAAATCGACTCGCCCCCTCGACGAGCGACAATGTCATCAGCATTGGAATGGGCGAGCAGCGGCAGCACGGACACGGCTACCCCACGTTGCGACGGATGTGAAGGAAAGCGCGAATCGACTCGGCAAAGCCTGTACGCAAGGCACGGGGCAGCACCACGCTGCGCACGGCGAATTCGACGACGAACATCAAGCCGATGGACACAGGCGTGATGAAATTGATGAAAAGCGACCACAGTCCGGTCTGTCCGTTGATGAAAAACAGCACTGACACCAACACGAGACCCGCGAAAAAAAGCGCCCATGCCACGGTGACACGCCGGGTGTAGCGCGCCACCTCCGGGGCCAGGGCGCCATGGCTCACCCGCGCGAAGCGACTCACCAACGGCTCCGCGCCCGGCGCGAGGCTGCGCCCGAAACCCAGCGCGAGCAGGGAAAACACCCCCGCGTGCTGGAGGAAGTAGACCCACTCGAACCGGCTCTCCAGCACCGGCCACAAGCCGACCAAAGCCAGAAAGGCCGCGCTCCACAGCAAAAGCGCCAAACCCCGGCTGCGGCTGGTCCACGCCATGGCGAAGGCGGCCAGCGCCAGCGGCAGCACCGCGAGCAGGGCGCCAACGCTGCTTGGCTGGCCAGCGACCACGGTAAAGTGAATCGCGCAGAGGTAGCTTACCGAAACCACGGCCAGCAGCAGCACGCGGCCATGGCGCCAGGCCCGCGCCATCATTGCCCCCGGTTGGCGGCGACGTGGTCGGCAAGACTCCTCAACGAGGCGAAAATCTTGAGGTTGTCCTCGTTGTCGGCGCGCAGGGAAAACCCATAGCGTTTGGACACTACCAGCGCGACTTCGAGGATGTCGATCGAATCCAGCCCCAGTCCGTCGCCAAAAAGCGGCTCATCGGGCGCGATCGCGGCGGGGCTGATCTCGAGATTGAGGGCGGAGACGACCAGCGCCGCGACTTCGGCGATCAGGGTCTCATCGGCACAGGAAGACGTAAGAGCCATCTTGGATGAGGTCACATGCTTGGCAAACGTACAAGTCTAATCGAATTCGCGCACATTCGGAATGCGCGAGAGGGGGATTGAGGGGGATTGAGGGGGATTCAAGGCAATCGCATTCAAGAAACAGGCACCAAGGCAAACTTACGCGGAGTCGGCCGATTTTGCGCCGCATGATCCTTGCGTACCCGGCAGTCATCTTCCCGGAAACTCACATCCAGTACCGCCGCTTTGCAGGGGCGACGCATGCGTCGCCCGCTGCCGTTGCGATCAAAGTTGCGATCAAAAGCAGCATGGCCAAGGCCAACGGAAAGGCTTTCAAACCGGGAAAGCCCTATTTCTCGAAAAACCCGGAAGTTTTGCAAAATTCACCGCTGAGAAGTCGCCTGTGGCCGACGGGCAACGACGAGTTCGATATCGATTTCCCGCCTGTCACGATAAACCTTGAATACGATGGTCTGCCCGGGGTGGAGGGCGGCGACGAGGTCGAGCATGTCTTTGGCATTATTCACCGGATGGCCATCAACCGCGGTCAATACGTCGCCGGGCTGCAAGCCGCCGCGCTCCGCCGGACTGCCGCGCAAGATGCCGCCGATCAGCGCGCCGTTTTTCGGTATGCCGAAGGAGGAGGCCAAATCCTCGGTGATCTCGCGCGCCTCCACGCCCACCCAGCCCCGCACCACTTCGCCCGAAGTCACGATTTGTTCGAGCACCTGACGCGCGGTCGACACCGGAATGGCGAAACCGATGCCGAGCGAACCGCCGGAACGGGAATAGATCGCGGTATTGATCCCGACCAGGTTGCCTGAACTATCGACCAGCGCGCCGCCCGAATTGCCGGGGTTGATCGCGGCGTCGGTCTGGATGTAATTCTCGAACGTATTGATGCCCAGGTGCTGACGCCCCAGAGCCGAGGTAATCCCCATGGTCACGGTCTGGCCGACGCCGAAGGGGTTGCCGATCGCCAGCACCACGTCGCCAACGGCGAGGCTCTCGACCGGGGCAAAGGTGATGGCCGGCAGTTCGGTGTCGGTCGTCAGCTTCAACACGGCCAGATCCGTTTCCGGATCGCGGCCAATGATGGCCGCGCCGAACTTGCGTCCATCATTGAGCCCGACTTCGATTTCGTCGGCGTTTTCGATGACATGGTTATTGGTGATCACGAAGCCCTGCGCGCCGACGATCACGCCCGAACCCAGGCCGGAACGCTCGGGGGTGCCAAAAAAGTGGCGGAACAGCGGATCGTCCATCAACGGATGTTTCGGCACTCGCGCCACCTGACGGGTGTAGATGTGTACCACCGCGGGCAGGGCCTTGCGCGCGGCCGCGGCATAACTGCCCGGGCTGCCCGCGACCGCGGCATCGGCCGGCATGACGGCTTCGCGCACGGTCAGCACCGGCGCGGCGGGCACGCCCAGCCATTCCGGTTTGAGCGTACCCAGCACGAACAGCACGGCGACACTGGCCGTGACCGCCTGCGTGAAGATCAACCACAAGCGACGCATAATGAGAGCCTTGGCACAGGCGCGGCGAAATTTCGCGCGCCCAGTCTGCTTGATGAAAAAAACGAAGGAAGGAGAAAAAATGCGGCTCGACGCGTTGGTCCGCCACCTGGACGAATTACTGGAAACCGCACGGTTCAAGGATTATTGCCCAAACGGTTTGCAAGTGGAAGGACGTGGCGAAGTGCGTCGCGTCCTCGCCGGGGTCACGGCCAGCCAGGCGCTGGTCGATGCCGCGGTGGCGGGAAACTACGATGTGGTAATTGCACATCATGGCTATTTCTGGCGCGGCGAGGATGGCCGCATCACCGGCATCCGCCGCCGCCGTCTGGGCGCGCTGCTCGCTCATGACATTTCGCTCATCGCCTACCATTTGCCGCTCGATGCCCATCCACGGCTGGGCAATAACGCCCAGCTTGGCTTGCTCATGGGCTGGCAGGCCGAGGGACGTTTCGGTGATCAGGATTTGGGCTGGATTGGCCGGATCGACGAAGCGGGCGTCGACGCGCGCGAAATCGCGGCGCGAGCCAAGACACGCCTGCACCGCGAGCCCTTGCTGTTGGGCGACGGCAAGCGTCAGGTGAAGCGCCTCGCCTGGTGCAGCGGCGGCGCGCAAAGCTATTTCGAGCAAGCCATCGCCGCAGGCGTCGATCTGTATGTAACGGGTGAAGTCTCGGAGCCGGCCACCCATCTCGCGCTGGAGAGCGGGATTCCCTATCTCGCCGCCGGTCACCACGCAACCGAGCGTTACGGCATCCGCGCGCTTGCCGCCCATCTTTCCGAAACACTGGGGCTGGAGGCCGACTTTCTCGATGTGGATAATCCGGTTTGATTTAATGAATGCCAAAAATAGCTCAGCCTTGGTGTTGCGTTGCCTTTTCCCCCAAAGGCAGGCTTTGCCTGTTCTTTTTTGCTGACTGAACCGTCAAAAAGCAGGGTTTTACTTTTTGACATTTTCTTGGCTTGATATGCCCCGATGATGTCCCGCCGTTTTCAGCCTACGCCACTGATTCTTGCCGCCATCCTCGCCCATCTCGCCGCCATCGTGGCCGTGGTGGTCGATTTGGCATATTGGCCGTGGACCTTGGCCATCATCGTCCTTGCCCATCTCGCGCTGACCGCCGCCGGCCTGTGGCCGCGCAGCCGTTTGCTCGGCCCCAATTGGGTACGGCTTCCCCCCGAGGCCGCCGCGCGCGGCGAAATCGCGCTCACCATCGACGATGGCCCCGACCCCGAAGTCACCCCGGCGACGCTCGATATCCTCGAACGCCATCACGTTCGCGCCACTTTTTTCTGCATTGGCGAGCGTGCCCGCGCCCATCCCGAATTGATCAACGAAATCGTAAACAGAGGGCACGCGGTGGAAAACCACTCCCATCATCACCGCCACCACTTTTCGTTTTTCGGGCCCAGGCGGATGCGCGAGGACATTGCCGCCGCGCAGGACATCCTGGGCAAACTCAGCGGACAAACCCCACGTTTTTTTCGCGCTCCGGCGGGGCTGAGGAATCCCTTGCTCGAACCCGTGCTCGTTCGGCTGGGCCTCACCCTGGTGAGCTGGACCCGGCGTGGTTTCGACACCCGTGAAACCCGCGCGGACATCGTGCTCGCCCGCCTCGCGCGCCAGCTCGCCGCTGGCGACATTTTGCTGTTGCATGACGGCCATGCCGCCCGCGACGCCCACGGCCAGCCGGTGATCCTCGCCATCCTGCCGCCACTGCTCGACACCATCGCTCGCGCCGGGCTGAAACCGGTCACGCTGGCAAGCTGTCATCCGGAAAACCGGCCGCCAGTGTAGTGCTGCATGCTTGATAGGACTTTTGTAGGGGCGACGCATGCGTCGCCTCTGGCATCACGTGGGGCCGGCTTCCAGCCGGCCATGGCACAAAGTGCCGCTGAAGAGATCGGGATTGGCCGGCAGGATGCCGGGTTCCACAAATCGGGTAGGGGCACGGCGCGCCGTGCCCCTACAGTCGTTGCCGTTGATGGAAAGCTCCATCTTCTTGCTGGTTGGATTCATAAGTTCCAATCAGCGTAGAACATCACACTAGTATCTTGCGTCATCTAAAATTTATTGTATAATATTCGATCTGTTAATTGAATGAAGGAGAGCAGCATATGAAGGCCAAGAAATACAAGGTATACCTGACCGAATCTGAAAGAA
>JAITCV010000066.1 GCA_031282905.1 Azoarcus sp.
ATGGCCTTGAAATCGCGGCGGAATTGCTCAAGCGTGGCACCGCGCTCGATGCCCTTTTCGACCGCGATACGCAGGTCATTGAGCAGGTCGGCGCGGGTGGCCCCGGCGACGACAAAGGCGCGGTCGTGGGCACGCCCACTGATGTCGTCATAGCGTTCGGTGGGCAAATTGAGTTTTTTACGGAAAAACTCGATCTGCTCACGGAAGGGCAGTTTAAGGGTGGCTTCGATCGGCATGGCTACTCGGCATCCACCCGCGCCAGCGCGCGCAGGCGCTTGGCCTGGGGATCAGGGATCAGGGATCAGGGATCAGGGATCAGGGATCAGGGATCAGGGATCAGGGATCAGGGATCAGGGATCAGGGATCAGGGAAAGTTACCGGCGCTTCGCGCCGCGTGGTGGAAAACCCTGTGCCAAACAATTCAAGCGCCAACGGACACAAGCTGCGGCAGGCGAGCGTTTTGCTTTCAAACCCAGATCAAACCCGAATTCCTCAGTTGACCATGACGAAAACAACAAATATAGCGAGAAAACAAGTAGGGTTTACTTTTTTGACGCGCACTTATGATGGACACCTCTTCCGATTTCGCCCCCGGCTATTCCATCGACCTGCTCAAGGCGCTCCACATCCTCACCCGCGACGGCAAACTCAACCAGGACAGTCGGCGCAAGCTCAAACAGGTCGACCATCTCTGCCGCTTCATCGCCCCCCTGCTCGAACAAGCATTCGCCGACCATGCCGATCCGGTGCTGGTCGACCACGGTGCGGGCAAATCCTACCTCGGCTTCATGCTTTATGACCTTTTCCTGAAAACGCGCGATGGCGGACGGATCATCGGCGTCGACAGCCGTGCCGAGTTGGTACAAGCCTCACGCCGGTTGGCGGACAAACTGGGTTTCCAGCGGATGCGCTTCCACGATTTCACCGTGGAAGCCGCCATCAGCGCGCAAGCGATTCCCGACCGTATCGACATCGTCACCGCGCTGCATGCATGTGACACCGCCACCGACGACGCCATATCCGCTTCGCGCTGGCCCGCAAGGCCCAGGCCATCGTCCTTATCCCCTGTTGCCAGGCCGAAGTTGCCGCCGCCCTGCGCGCGGAAAAATCCCGCACGCTCGCCGCATCGGCGCTCGCCGAACTCTGGCGCCACCCGTTACATACCCGCGAATTCGGCGCGCAAATCACCAACGTCATGCGCTGCCTGTTGCTCGAAGCGCACGGCTACCAAGTGAGCGTCACCGAACTGGTGGGCTGGGAGCACTCACTGAAAAATGAACTCATCATCGCCCGTCACACGGGCCAGCCTCGCGGAAATGCCCGCGAACGGGCCGGAGAAATCCTCGGGCAACTGGGGCTGGAGAGTTTGCGCGAGCGCTTTGTATATTGACGCCGTAGACTGGGAACATCGGGCATGTCCCCGGCTTTTGTCCCACCGGCTTTGACGTCATCGCCAGTGTGGCGCATCATGCCCGGGCCATTTACCCCAAGGAGAAAAAAATGAGCACGACGGAAGTTGAAACTGGAACTCAGGATTTCCTCATCCTGACCGATAGCGCGACGAGCAAGATTCGGGATTTGATCGAGGAAGAGGGTAATCCCGCGCTGAAACTGCGTGTATTCGTGAGCGGCGGCGGCTGCTCGGGCTTTCAGTACGGTTTCACCTTTGACGAAGAAATCAATGAAGATGACACCACACTGGAAAAGGATGGTGTAACCCTGTTGATCGATTCAATGAGTTACCAGTATTTGGTTGGCGCTGAAATCGACTATAGCGAGAGCTTGCAAGGTTCGCAGTTCGTGATCCGCAATCCGAACGCAACCAGTACCTGCGGTTGCGGTTCGTCGTTCTCGGTTTGAGTTTTCCTCCTCCCCCGCCGCCAGACGGGGGAGATTGCGTTCATTCATCACGCACGATTGCGATGAATGTCTCCATTTTCCGCAAACAGCAGCGAACAGCGGCCAATGGGGATGTTTCCAGGCAGTTGTGAAAATGCGCAACCGTTCCCAGCGCTCGCCATATTCATCCTAAATTCCTCGGTTTACCCATTGTTCGGTGGATGGGCATGGGGCGGGGGTCGAACTGGTGAAGGGTAGGCCGGGCATATCCCTGCGACATCCGGCAGGCGCAAGCGCATGGCCGACCCTGCGTGGCGGAACAGAATACCGTTCCCCGTTTGGAAATATCCATATCGATCGTCAACGGCCCAGCGCCTTCGCGGCGGCGCATCTGGCGCCATTCGATGATTTCGCCGACTTCAAGGGCAGCGGCCTTCTCCCCCGAATCCATCTTCGAGGCGGCGCAGGAGGATGTACCATTCATTCGTTGTATCCGCGATGTTCCGCCCGGAATTTACCCGCAATTCTCGGTAACGGGCTATCAGCATTCCCACCGTAACCGTTGCGGCATCGAACGCTCCGATGCCGGTCTCAAGATGCGCTTCGATCTTACGCGCCCATGGCACAGCAGCTGCTTTTGTCGGGAACGTCTTTGTGATACTCTCCGCCCCCAGCGTTCCAAACCCTGAGGATAGATGGCATGTTGCTATGCTCTGGAGCAAATCTGTAGCGTGATATGGAATGATTCAGCGTGACGCAGGAAAAAATCAGGCATAGAACGTAATTGATGCGGCAGACGTCGAAAAGGGAAACCCCTCTATCTCCTCGTAGTTCAATGGATAGAACAGGCGCCTCCTAAGCGCCAGATACAGGTTCGATTCCTGTCGGGGGGACCAAACACCCCTACAAGTTAGTCCAAAGAAGTCCATAGAAAGGCCAGAAACCCAATAAAATCAAGGGTTCTGGCCTTTTTGTCGTTCTATGTAGCCCGGGGCTTTTCATTTACATACG
>JAITCV010000073.1 GCA_031282905.1 Azoarcus sp.
TCCGGGTGCAATCACGCGTCGAAGCTCGGCGTGAGAAGGCGTGAGAAAAAATTGCCGTCCGCAGGACCTGCACGATGTAAAATGGCCCGTTTTGAGTGTTCTCTTTGTCATCATGGTGTCGTTTGATCATTGGCGGGGTGTGCGCGGGCCCGTTCATGGATTTTTGTTCCATGCGCACGGATCGGCTCTTCCATGAAGCGCTTTCCCAAACTGGCGCTGGGGCCTTTGCTCTGGTTTTGGCCCAAGGTCGATGTGTTGGCCTTTTATGCGGAAATGGCCGGACAATCCGCGCTGGAGATCTTCTATCTTGGCGAGGTCGTCTGTGCCCGCCGCCAACAGATGCGTCTCGACGACTGGCTGGATCTGGCGCGTGATCTCGTCCGTTCCGGAAAGGAAGTGCGGTTTTCCGCGCAGGCGCTTCTGGAATCGGAATCCGACCTGAAGACGCTCCGGAAGTTGTTCGATCTTTGCGCGACGGAACGCTTCGCCGTGGAAGCCAATGATCTGGGCGCGGTCAGCCTGGCGTCCGAGCGCAGGCTTCCCTTCATCTGCGGCCCGCACCTGAACGTCTATAACGAGGAAACTCTGGCCTGGCTCGCCCGGCAGGGCGCCATCGGCTGGGTCCCGCCGCTGGAAGCCTCGCGGGCGATGGTCGCCGCGCTGCACGCGCGCCGTCCGGCCGGGATGACGACCGAGGTCTTCGCGTTCGGAAAATTGCCGCTCGCCTTTTCCGCCCGCTGCTTTACCGCCCGCCACTACGACCTCAACAAGGATGACTGCCGCTTTCGCTGCCTCGAGCATCCACAAGGATTGCTGGTGAAAACCCGGGAAGGACAGGCTTTTCTCACCATCAATGGCATCCAGACCATGTCGGGACAGACCCAGAACCTCCTTCCGTCATATCCGGATCTACGGGACCTGAGCATTGAGGTCCTCCGGCTCTCGCCACACTTGGGAATCATGCCCACCGTCATTGCCGCCTTCGATGCCGCCCGCCGAGGCCTATCCGCCTGCCTTCCCGAGACGGTCGCGGGCGAGGAAGGATTTTGCAACGGCTACTGGCTGGGCGAACCGGGAATCGTCTGGAATGGAAATGCAACAGGGGATCAGAGCGCGCCCAGCGCGTAGCGCGCCAATTGTTTTTTGAGGGGGAAAAGCCGGTTGGTCAGCGCAAGTCCCGCGTTACGCAGGAAGGGAAGCGCGGGATGCCCGGCACAAAACAGGCGTCGCAGAAGATCGGTCGTCTGCTGCATGAGAAACACTTCTTCCTTTCGCGCGCGCGCGTAGCGCCGCAAAAAGCATTCCGCGCCGATATCCTGCCAGGCGGGAGTTTCCAGAAGGAGTCCGGCCAGGACACGAGCATCCTGGAAGCCGAGATTGATGCCGTGCCCGGAGAGGGGATGGATGCCGTGCCCGGCGTCGCCCACCAGCGCCAGACGATGACGGATGATTTCAGGCACGCGGATGAGGCGCAGGGGAAAGGCGCTCGCGGGCGTGATCGTCGCCAGTTGGCCGAGGACGTGCCGCCCGGCCTGGGCAACCCGTTCGGACAAGGCTTCGGGAGACAGGGTGCACAATGCGTCGGCATGGTCGTCCGGAGTCGACCAGACGATCGACATCCGCTCGCCCGGGAGCGGCAGATACGCAAGCACGCCATCCGGACGGAACCATTGCCGGGCGATTCCCTGGTGGGGTTTTTCCGTCGTGAAATTGGCCACCACGCCCTTTTCGCCGTAGTGCGTCGTGTAGGTTTCCAGGCCCGTTTGTTCGCGCACCCAGGAATCCCGACCATCCGCGCCCACCACGAGACGGGCGGCAAGCGCCTCGCCTCCCGCGAGCGTGAGCCTTGCCGCGCCGGGCTGGATTTCCAGCGCCTCGGGATGCGCCGGGCAAAACCGGGTCAGGTTGGCTTGGCGCTTGATGCCTTCCCAAAGTTCGCAGGCAATGAGGGAGGATTCCACGACCCAGCCCAGTTCGGGGACGCCGGTCTCGCAGGCGGAAAAATCGAGCCGCCCCCCCAGATCGCCAAACACCTGCATGGCCATGATGGGCGTCATGCGTTCATGCGCCAGATGCTCCCAGACGCCAATCTGCGCGAGAAACCCGGCATTTGCCGGACTAATGGCGTAAATGCGGGCATCCCAATCTTCCGGACAAACGGGCGACGCGCCCTCGACCAAGGCGATGGAGAGCGGACTTTCGCGCAGCGCCGCCGCAAGACTGGCCCCCGCAAGGCCCCCGCCGATGATGATGAGATCAAACGCGGCCATGATACCTGGCAATCCCCAGAAAAAAACGACGCATCACGCGCCGTTTTTTGGAGAGCATCCTTTGGAAAAACACTCAGGCCGAGGCCGAAAGCGCCTTGATCTGTGCGGAAAAGCGGCTTTTATGGCGCGCAGCCTTGTTCTTGTGGATGATCTTCTTGTCCGCAATCCGGTCGACGATGGACACGGAATCCTGAAACACTTTTTGAGCGAGCACCTTGTCCCCCGCGACGATCGCCTGACGCACGCGCTTGATCGCGGTGCGCAACGTGGAACGCAGACTGGCGTTGTGCGCGCGCTGCTTGAGCATTTGACGGGCGCGCTTTCTAGCTTGTGCGCTATTGGCCATGAAATCCTGATCCGGTGAAAAGAAAGGACGCGATTGTAATCGCCGATCCCGGAAAACGCAAGCAAAAGCCTGGGTGCAATCCAAAGTGGAGGAAAAACCTTGTCAAGCAAAGCACAAGCAAAACCTATGCGCTCACCTTCAAATTCGTCAAAAGCGAGGGCCGTAAGGCCCGTGGCAATCCAGACAGCCGTTCTGCTTACTTTGTCATTCCAGAAAACTGGACCGCCGCCTGGAAAAGCCACGTCGCTACGCTCCTCGCTGTTGACGAGGTTGGAGGGAATTTGCACGGGTTTCGTAGGTTTGGTAGGTTGGATGAGCCGAAGGCGTAATCCGACATTCGTTCATCACCGGCGCTTCGCGCCGCTGTTCTGTGATTGCTTTGATTTGCGATGCTGCGCATCGTGGGGTCGAATGTCGGATTACGCTGCGCTAATCCAACCTACAAAACCGGCCACCCCTCGTCATTGCGGCAAGACTTTTCCTCCACTCTGGATTGCACCTCCGTATCGCAGGGGCAAATTCGCCACTGATGACGCCCTGAACGCGAATGTGATCGGACCCTGCATATGCCACTCGATTCGACTGTTCATGTTCCGGTGCTCCGTCCCATGGAAGCCCCCCCGCCAAGCAGCCCCAAGCCACTGCCGCGGCGTTGCGAGTAGAATGCTCCTTCCGCAAAAACCGCCCGAACCGCCATGCCCCGCAAGATTTTCGTCACCAACGCCCTGCCTTACGCCAATGGCGACATCCACCTCGGCCATCTGGTGGGTTACATCCAGGCCGACATCTGGGTGCGGTTCCAGCGCATGCGGGGCAACACCGTGCATTACGTCTGCGCCGACGATACCCACGGCACGCCGGTCATGCTGCGGGCGGAAAAGGAAGGGCTGACGCCGGAAACGTTGATTGCCCGCGTCCATGGCGAACATTTGCGCGATTTCACCGATTTCGGCATCGCCTTCGACAATTACCACTCCACCCACAGCGAGGAAACCCGCCGTTACGCCGAAGACATCTACGCCAGGCTCAAGGCGGCGGGGCTGATCGAGCAACGCGCCATCGAACAGTTCTACGACCCGGTGAAGGAGATGTTCCTGCCCGACCGTTACATCAAGGGCGAATGCCCGAAGTGCGGCGCGGCGGATCAGTACGGCGACAATTGCGAGGTCTGCGGCGCGGCTTACGCGCCGACGGAGTTGAAAAACCCCCGCTCCGCCGTCTCCGGCGCGACGCCCGTGCAGCGCGCGTCGGAACATTATTTCTTCCGCCTCTCCGACCCGCGCGCGGCGGCGTTCCTGCGCGGCTGGACACGTGGCGAGAGCCGCCCCGGCGTGCGGCGGCTACCGTCCGAGGCCGCCAACAAGATGCGGGAATGGCTGGGCGAGGAGGGCGAAAACAGGCTCTCCGATTGGGACATTTCGCGCGACGCGCCGTATTTCGGCTTCGAGATTCCCGATGCGCCCGGCAAATATTTCTACGTCTGGCTGGATGCGCCGGTCGGCTATCTCGCCAGTTTCCGGAATCTTGCGGACCAGCGCGGCGGCATTGCGGTGGAGGATTACATCGACGCCGGAAAGGCCGCCACGGCGGATACCGAGATGGTGCATTTCATCGGCAAGGACATCCTGTATTTCCATGCCCTGTTCTGGCCCGCGATGCTGGAGTTCTCCGGCTACCGCACGCCCAGCCAGCTTTGCGTCAATGGCTTTCTCACGGTCAACGGCGCGAAGATGAGCAAAAGCCGCGGTACGTTCATCACCGCGCGCTCCTGGCTCGACCAGAAACTCGCCCCGGAGGCGCTGCGCTATTACTTCGCGGGCAAATCCAACGGTTCCCTGGAAGACATCGACCTCAATCTCGACGACATGGTCGCCCGCGTCAATGCCGATCTCGTCGGCAAGTTCGTGAACATCGCCAGCCGTTGCGCCGGTTTCATCGGCAAGCGCTTCGACGGCAGGTTGGGCGAGATCGACGCTCCCGCGGCGGAAGCTTTCGCCGCCGCCTGGGCCGCGGACGAAATCGCCGCCGCGTTCGAGGCGCGCGACTACAGCCGGGCCTTGCGCGAAATCATGCGGCTCGCCGATCTCGCCAACCAGTACGTGAACGAACACAAGCCGTGGGAACTCGCCAAGCAGTCAGGCAAGGACGCCGAACTGCACGCCGTGTGCAGCACCGCGCTGACCCTGTTCCGCGATCTCGCCCGCTACCTCAAGCCGGTGCTGCCCGCACTGGCGGCGCAGGCGGAAGAGTTCCTCGCGGTCGAGCCCTTCGATTGGCAAGGCGAATGGCAGGCGCTGCCCGCCGGGCATCGGATCGCGCCCTATCGCCATCTGGCGGCCCGCATCGAACGCGCGCAGATCGACGCCCTGCTCGAAGCCAACCGCGACTCGCTTGCAGCCGTTGCGCCAGCCGCCGCTACTACACCTGTCGCCGCTGCCGCTACGCCCGTGATCAGCGTCGACGATTTCGCCAAGGTCGATTTGCGCGTCGCCCGCATCGTCGAGGCCAGTTACGTCGAAGGGGCCGAGAAACTCCTGCGCCTCACGCTCGATATCGGCGAGGAAAAACCGCGCCAGGTCTTTGCCGGGATCAAATCGGCCTATGCGCCGGAAGCCCTCGCCGGACGGCTCACCGTGATGGTGGCAAATCTCGCCCCGCGCAAGATGAAATTCGGCCTCTCCGAAGGCATGGTGCTCGCCGCTTCCGATCCGGATGGCAAGGCCGGTATCCATCTGCTCTCCCCGGACAGCGGCGCGACGCCCGGCATGCGCGTCAAATAATATCCATAATTTCCACCCCCGAGACATGCAGTAATGAAATTCAGCTTTCACCCCAAGCTTCTCGACACCTTGCCGGGTTACGACCGCGCCGCGTTTCTCCAGGATCTGTCCTCCGGCATCACCGTCGGTGTGCTCGCGCTGCCACTGGCAATGGCCTTTGCCATTGCCAGTGGCATGAGCCCAGCCGCCGGGATATGGACGGCCATCGTCGCCGGCTTCCTGACTTCACTGCTGGGCGGCTCGCGGGTGCAGATCGCCGGTCCCACCGGCGCCTTCATCCCCATTCTCTATGCCATCGTTGCCAACCTGGGCATCCACGACCTGCTCGTCGCCACCATGTTGTCGGGGGTGATGCTGTTCGCCATGGGCGCCTTCAAGCTCGGCGGCATGATTCGCTTCATCCCTCTCACCGTGGTCATCGGGTTCACCAATGGCATCGCGGTCATCATTTTCCTGTCGCAGATCAAGGACTTCTTCGGGCTACCCATCAAGGAACTGCCCGCCGAATTCTTCGCGAAATTCCAGATCATCGCCACTTCGCTGCCGGGGCTCGACCCGGTCACCCTCGCGTTTGCCATCGCCTCGGTCGCCATTCTTCTCGCATGGAATTTCAAGGCCGCCGCCACGCCCTGGATGCAACGCCTGCCTGGCCCGCTCGCGGTACTGATCATCGCCACGCTCGTCAATACCTTGTTCGATCTGCCGATCGACACCATCGGTTCGCGGTTCGACGGCATCCCGCAGGGGCTGCCCGATGTTGGTTTTCCCGAAATCAACCTCAGCACCCTGGGCAAGCTGATTTCCCCCGCTCTCGCCCTCGCCCTGCTCGGCGCCATCGAATCGCTGCTCGCGGCCCGCGTCGCCGACAGCATGATCGACGATCGCCACAACCCCAATCAGGAACTGATGGCCCAGGGCATCGCCAACTTCGTCGCCCCGCTGTTCGGCGGTTTTGCCAGCACGGGCGCGATGGCGCGCACTGCCACCAACGTCAAGAGCGGCGGCCGCAGCCCGGTGGCCGGCTGCGTCCATGCCATCTGCCTGCTCGCCATCGTGCTTGTGCTCGCTCCCCTGACCCGCAACCTGCCGCTCGCCACGCTCTCGGCCATCGTCATGGTGGTCGCGGTCAACATGGGCAAATGGCAAGCGTTCGCCCCGCGTGAACTCGCGCGCTATTCGAACAACTATCGCCTCATCCTGCTCACGACCTTCTTCATCACCGTGATCTTCGACCTCACCCTCGCGGTCGAACTCGGCATGGTGATGTCCGCCCTGTTCTTCATCACCCGCATGGCGGCGCTGACCCGCATCGAGCCCATCGCCCTCGATGCCGCCTCCGAATCGCCCGCGATTCGCGCCTGGCATCTTTCCGGCAGTCTGTTCTTTGGCGCCGCCAACAAACTGGAAGCCTTGCTGGATGCCACGGACGAACATACCCAGATCGCGATCCTCGACTTCTCCAGGGTGCTCAACATCGACACCACCGCCCTCGACATCCTGCAAACCCTGCACCGCAGCCTGCAGAAACGCGGCGCAACCCTGATCCTGTGCGGACTCAACCCCCAACCGCTCTCCCTGTTTACCCGTTCCGGCTTTGTCGATCAGGTTGGCGCCGACATCCAGCCCGATTTCGCCAAGGCGCTCGAACGCGCCTGGCAAGTTCATCGCGGTGTTGCCGCAACGCCCCCCGAACCCGTTCCCCTCGCCCAGGAAAATCAGGGCGAATGACAAAAACCGCGCCACGGACCGGTTTTTCCACGATGAAAATCCATTGAGCCCTTGCCCGCCATGAATCCAACGACTATCGAGGTCATTGGCACGGTACTTTTCGCCATTGCCATCCTGCATACCTTTTCGGTCAGTTTCTTCGTGCGCCTGGCGGGCAAACATCCGTTGCACGCCGGCTTGCTGCATCTGTTTGGCGAAGTGGAGTTCGTCTTCGGCTTCTGGGCCGTCGTGTTGGTGATCTTCATCGCCCTGCTTGGCATCAACGCGCCAAAGGGCCCAACCCATGCGGTGACGCATTACCTGAACACCCGCAGCTACGTCGAGCCCATGTTCGTGTTTGCGATCATGGTGGTCGCGGCGAGTAAACCCGTGCTGGTGTTCGTCACCTCCGCCGTGCGCGTCATCGCGCGTCTGCTGCCGCTTTCCCCGCCGATCGCGGTGTATTTCACCATATTGAGCGTGGTGCCATTATTTTCATCCTTCATTACCGAGCCCGCGGCGATGACCCTTGCCGCGCTGATGTCGCGGGATGCGTTTTATCGCCACGGCATGTCGTCGCGCTTGATGTACGCAAGCATCGGCGTCTTGTTCGTCAATGTTTCCATCGGCGGCACGCTCACCAGTTTCGCCGCGCCGCCGGTGCTGATGGTGGCCAGGACCTGGGAGTGGGACAGCATGTTCATGCTGACCCACATCGGCTGGCGCAGCGCGCTTGCCGTGCTCATCAATGCCGTCGTCGTCACCTGGCTGTTCCGCCGTGAACTGGCCCATTATGTCGTGTCCGCGGACAATGAACGCGCCCGGGTGCCCGCCATCATCACCATCCCGCATTTGCTGCTGCTCGGCCTGATCGTGCTTTTTGCCCACGATCCCCCGGTATTCATGGGCATCATGCTGATTTTCATGGCGCTGACGAAAGCCTATTCCGAATATCAGGAACCGTTGATCCTGCGCGAGGCATTGATGGTGGGCTGTTTCCTGGCTGGATTGGTGACGCTCGGCGGCCAGCAATCGTGGTGGCTGCAACCACTGCTGTCGGATATGAGCGCCGATACGGTCTATTACGGCGCAACCATGCTGACCGCCATCACCGACAACGCCGCGCTGACTTTCCTGGGGTCGCTGGTGCAAGATCTGTCGGACGAATTCAAATATGCGCTCGTCACGGGCGCCGTCACCGGCGGCGGCCTCACCGTGATTGCCAACGCCCCCAACCCGGCGGGCGTATCCATCCTGCACGGCTATTTCAAGGGCGGCGCGGTCAACCCCCTGGGCCTGCTCATCGCCGCGCTGCCGCCCACCCTGGTGGCCATCCTGGCGTTCCGGGCAATTTGACGCTGCCTTCTGGAAAAACAGCACGGTTTGCCCTGTAGAGATTCCGGTTCATCCGGTAGGGGCGACGCATGCGTCGTCCGTTGCTGAATTGGCGTGGGGTGAAACATTGCACTGGATATATTGATCGCATAGATGGCGAGCAAGGGGAAAGGCGCTCGTCCATGCGGGAGAGGTTGCGCCCAGGATATGAATGGCATGGTCGCTGTTCTCGACGGCGAAGTCTTTCAGCAATTGACCGCGCTGCTGATCGAAAATGCGCGGGTGCAGGCCCACTTTCACGGCGGGCAGCAGATCGGCGACCCGCAGGCGGGGCAGGAGTGCGCGCGCGGCTTCGGCAAATTTGTATTTGAACGCGCGCCGTCCTTCCTGCCAGGCTTGATGACGAAAACCATCCTGGTCGTGGATGAACATCCGCGCGAGACTGAGCAGGATGCGGGGGCATTCCGCCCAGGAAATGTGGTCGAAGCCATGGTAATTCTCGCGGCCAAAGGCCGGGACGGCGGTGGGGCCAAGGTAGACCGTGCCATCGGTCGCGGTGGTGGTATGCACGCCCAGATAGAGAATGCGCAGGTCGGGCACGGGATAGATCAGGTGGTTGAGGCGTATATCCGATGCGGGATCGAGTTTCCAGTACAGCCCCCTGAACGGCAGCAGTTTGCAGGATGTGGCGGCGTCGAACATGTGGGCAATACGGTCGGCATGGAGGCCGGCGGCGTTGATCGCCATTCCGAACGAAAGGATCTCGCCGTTTTTCAGCATGACCTGCCGCCGCCGTGGTTGCGCGGCAATGACTTCGGCATCGAAGCGGATATCGGCGCCCCGCGCCCGGACTTCCGCGGCAAGCGCGTGGATGACCGCCATCGGATTGCCGACGGCGGTATCGGGCACCCATAAGGCCGCGCCAGTGGCGGAGCGGGTTTCGGGTTCGAGTTCACGCAATTGGCGCTCGTCGATCTTTTCGACCGTGACGCCGTTCTGCCGCGCCCGTTCGGCCAGTGTTGCCATGGATTCGGCGAATCCAGGCGCGGTTGGCGTCAATATCTTGCCGCAGCGATTGAGTTTTATGCCGTGCTCGTCGTGGAACGCCGCCATTTCCGCCGCGCCCTGGCGGCAAAGCTGCGCCTTCAGCGAGCCGGGTGTGTAATAAAGACCGCTGTGCAATACGCCGCTGTTTCGTCCGCTGGAATGCGCCCCCGGCCCGGATTCCTTTTCGAGTACGGTGATGGCGGCGGAATGGCGGTGTTTGAGTTCGCGCGCAATGGCAAGACCAATGATGCCGCCACCGATAATGAGGAAGTCGCAGGTGTTTTTCATCAGGGATCAGATGTCAGGGGGTCAGATGTCAGGGATCACCACCGATCGTCGTTCGGCACCCCGGCGCACGCGCTTGCCCTGCCGCCGGACAGATGGCAGACGCCGGTTCCGTCATGGAACAACACCTTGGCATCGCTGCGGGTCGAGAAGCAATAGCCGAACACGGTCGCGGCGCCGATGTCGTCCGTGGCCGCGTTGTCGAGGAAGCGGCCGAGCGTAAAGGTCTTGACCGGCACCGAGGCATAGAGCGTGTACGAGAACATCGGCGCGCTGGCATGGATGCGGTCTCGATATGTCATTTTGGCCGTGCTTGCCGCTGCGCTCTCCTGCAGGGCGACATCGGTGTAGCCGGATTCGACATCGAGCAGCATCTGGAACACATCGCAGTTGTAGCCCGCCAGCGTCTTGATCTTGCTGGCGATGCCCGAGATCGGCTGGTGGTAGAGATAGATCGCGTCACGCAGCGCCATGTCGGCATCCGTGTTCGGTGGCGTGACCGCAGGCGGCGTCGCGCCCACGGCAAGCAGCTCCACGCTTTCGATCGAGTAAGCATGTTGGTCGCCGGGTTTGCTGTTGGTGTGCGCCCATCCGACCAAGATCCGATTCACTTCTCCGGGGTCCAACGCGCCGTTGCCTTTCACGGCCCAGGAAGCCTGTTCGGCAAAGTCGAACAAACCGGAATGAACGCCATCGTTTCCCCGCAGCAAGTTCTCATCGAGCAGCCATACCTCGCCGCTCGATTCGTACAGTTGAATGATCAAGGGCGTTGGCATGGGATTGACGCCTGGAATATCCGCGACTCGCACGCGCAGCCCAGCCACGCCAGCGAGCGTTCCCACCGGGATGCTTGCATAAGGGAAAACCCAGGTGTTCGTGGAGTTTGCCTTGGTCGTGCTCTTGATGTTGACCACCGGGCAAGATGCCGTGCCCGTGGCCGGGCTCTCCTCGATGAGCAACGGGTCGATGTTTCCAGAATATGGTACCCACTTTGGACATTGTCCATTCGCCAACAACGGGCTGGCGGGCAATGTGGGAATGACGGTGGCGGCATCGGGTTTCAACGCGACCCGCACGACATCGCTGTGTCCGCGGGCTGCCGCCCGCAGCGTGACATGGCTTCTTTCCACCAACTGCCAGGTTTTGAAGCTGCAAATCAACTCGCCGTTTACGATCCGCGCCGAAGAAGCCTGGGCGATGAAACCCGGCCCGGCGGAGCATTCGCCCTGCAAATTTCCCGCGGCAGCCGTGCTCCATGTGCCTGAACTGTGCGGGCGCGCGACGATCTCCACCGTGCTCCCTTCGGTGACGCTCACCTCGATGTCGTTGGTGCTGTCACGAGGAGAGGTATATTCCTTGCCATCGATCCACAAACTTCCCGTCAATAAGAAAGACGGTGGGCCGGAAACTTTCGGCGTGGGCAAGATCACTTGCCGCGCGTTCGCGGGCACGCCACTTTTTATTTCGGACAGCAAAAGCGGTTTTACCCTGTCTTTCGCCTCCGCGAGTGTCAAGCTTCGTCCGAAGATGTCCTGGATTTTCCCGGCGCTATTCAGCGCCGTCCCGCCGCCGCCCCAGGTGATCGCGAGCAGATTTCCATCTTCTTTTTGAAAATAGACGGTGCGTCCCGGCGACGTGTCGCACGCGCCGTGACATTCGGACGCCGCCACCTCGGCCCCCGCCAGATGGCGGGTGAGTACGGCGAGAGCGACATAGGCGGGTTTCGTGGAAAAATCCTCGCGCACGATACCCCAGGTGTGGTATTCGGATTCGACGAATTCGCCGCCGATGAAGAAGAACACCCGCTCATAGCCAGCGGCGAAGCCACCCGCATAGGTCCTGACCAGGAATTCCGCCTGCGCCAATTCGGCGTCTCGCCAACCGCCATCCGCGCCACGATCTTCCGGATGCAACGCATAGCCTCTTTCGGTCAGCCAACCGGGCTTGCTGTCGAGGCCGTGCGCGTGTTCCAGATCTTTCACCAAGGTGTCGAAGAAATTATCCAGGTAATTGCCCGGCACGAACTGGCCCCCATCGACATCCTTGTTGTAGTAATGCTGGTTGCGCATATCGAAGAAAGCGGCCGTGCCGTTGAAATAGGTTTCTTCGAAAAAGCGCCCCGGTCTCCCGGAAGCGGAGCCGATGAGGACGTTGATGGCTGGATCGACGGACTTGATTCCAGCATGGAACGCCTTCAGCCCGTTGGCGTACTGGAACGGATAGCCCTTGAAATACTCCACGGCCTGCTGTTCGTTCCAATATTCGATGTTGGGCACCGCCTTGCCAAGATTGGCCGCGTAATTCCGCCCGAAATCGTAGACGGCATCGTAATTGATCGGCATGCTCTTCTCTCCCGCGCACGCTGGAGAGCCGGCGAACACCTGCACTACTTCCATGTTTTTGTCCGCGCTGGTTTCGGCCACGAAACCGTAACGCACGCCACCGGAAAGCACCCATCCCCATTTCGTGACCTGGCAATCCTTTTCATCTATCCAATTCATGCGATCACGCATCGTTCCGACCCCGGCCTGGCGCATCATTTCCAGGAAAGGTTCGATCTGGCTTTCCTCCTTTGCGCCGTATTTCCAACTCACCCCGGTATCCATGCCGAAACGCCGCTCGTTGAGCGGCTCATCGTTGGGCAGTACGGCCAGCGTGCTCTTCCAACCGCTCGCCAGACCTGATGTCGGCGTGAATTTCACGCTTGCCGTGTAATGGCCGACGGGCAGCTTCCCGAAGTCGATGGTGGTGTCCCCTGTTGTCGAAACGGACTTCTCTCCATGAAGCGTCCCTTCGGGAGTCAATAATTGCATATGAAATGTTCCCTCTTTCGTCGGCACGGTGGAAAAAGACCAACGGGCATTCTGTGCGGTCGTGATTACCGTCTCCCCCGCTTTTTTCACCACCGCTACCCCCTGAGATACCGTGGGACCGGCAATACGCCATTCCCCTTTGGCATCCGCTCTGGTGCTCACGGCCTGCGCCCGGATTTCGACTCTCGCGGCATTGGCTGGCACGGCAATGGCTTCCTCGAAGGCGAGGCTGGAATATGCGCCCAGCCATGGCCCATATTGCTTGACTGCCAATTGCGCGCCATTGCCGTTGAAAAACCTCAACACGACAAAGCCCCGCGCGCGGTCGAGACTCGATACCAGGCTCCCGCCCAGGTGAATTGCGGCATCGCCGGCCGCAAGCGTGCAGGTGAGCGCGTTCGATTCCTGCGTCGCGTTGGCGAGTGCCTGCACGGAGAGCTTGGCGGGTGCACTGTCACATGACAAGGCCACCGCCTCGGGCGAGGTCAGCAGCGCGCCGACAAGGATGACGGAGAAACCCCCTGGCCGCATGATATTCATCAAATATATCCAGCAAGATTGTGCGTTCCAGGGGAACAGTCAAATAACGCCAGCTTTGCCGCCATCTGTTCGATCCGTTCCCCGACATCTGTTGTGGTCATTGTCCCCTGAATGCGGGGGGACGTTTGGCGGTGAATGCGGCAATGCCTTCGACGAAATCGGCGGATTCGTTGATTTCCAGCACGCGCGCCCGCGCGATGCCCGCCGCTTCGGTCGGCCCCTTGGGGATGACCTGGCCGACGAAATTCTTGAGCATTTTCAGTACGATGGGCGCGTTGGCGGCGATTTGCAGGGCGATTTCGCGCGCGGCCTCGACTTGCGTGCCGACGGGCACCACCCGGTTGACCAGGCCAACCTCATATGCGCGGCGGGCGTCCAGGTTGCCGCCGACGAGCAGCAGTTCCATCGCGATCTTGTGTGGAATGCGGGCGGCAAGCGAGGCGATCAGACCGCCGGCGAAGCCTACCTTGCCTTCCGGATAAGAGAACACGGTGTTGTCGGCGGCAATCGCCAGATCGCTATGCTGCACGAAAACAAGCCCGCCGCCGATGACCAATCCGGAGATCGCGGCGATGATGGGCTTGTCGACCGTCACGCCGACGCCCGGGATCGCTTTCCACAGATCATGCGGAATGTCCTTGAGATTGGCCCCGGCGCAGAAGGCTTTGTCGCCCGCGCCGGTCAGGATCGCCACCCGATCGTCACCGGCATTGAAATGTTTCCAGGCGGCATGGAGTTGGTCGACCACTTCATGGGTGAGGGTGTTGTATTTCTCCGGGCGGTTGAGGGTGATGAGTGCGATGTCGTCGCGGGATTCGTAGAGTACGTCGGACATTTCATTTCCTGGTGAGTGGTTGAATCAGTTGGGCGCGGCACAAAAACAGGAGGGGGCGGGAGATATCTTTTCCCGCAGATCGCGGGCCATTTCACGAACGGCATCGAATGCCGCACGCGCTTGCGCCAGTTCTTCCGCAGTGAGCAGGGCCGGGTTGGCGTAATCGAGTTTCCAATCGGCGGATTCCGCCCAAATCTGCGGCGATTGCCAGGTCGTGCGTGGAGCGGACGCGCTCTCGAGCAATTGCAGGGCGAGATCCAGCGTTGCGGCCTGGGAGACTGGGTCGTGCGGACGTCCGGCGGCGTTGCCGAGCGGAAAATCGGAAAACAGGAAACGCGGCACGCCACAATGTTCCACCACGTCACGGGCGCAGCCCATGAGGACGGTGCCAATGCCATGCGCTTCGAGGCAACGGGCGGCGAGGGCGAGGCTTTGATGACATACGGGACAATTGGCCACCAGGACTGCGGCATCGACGTCGTCTTCCCGGCAGCGGGCGAGCAGTTCGGGCGCGTCGATCTCACGGGTCTGGCGCTGGCTGCGGTTGGTGGGAAAGCCGTGGAAGCGCGGGGCGAGGATGAACGCGCCCGCCCTGGCCCGCTCGCGCATCCGCGCCAGAGGGAACCACGTCCCGCTGTCTTCCATGCTGGTGTGCTTGCGGTCGATGGCGACGTGGGCAATGCGTACATCATGGTCCGTTGCCGAATCGCCCGAATAGACCTGATAGAACTTGACAGCAGCATTGTACGGCGCGCCCGGCCCCTGTTCGCCCTTGTCCGGCTGGTAAGGCGCGGCGGTGGTGACCAAGGCGACGCGATTGTCCCGCAGGGGTTTTGCCAGGGGCGCGAACGGCACATCGTCATGATGCGCCCAGACATAGGGATTGTCGTAACCCAGCGCCAGGTACCAGGCGCGGGTGCGGGCCATGTAGGGGATGGGGGCGTTATCCGTTTTCAAGGCTCGATCACTTCGATCAGTTTGGTTTTCGCCCCGCTTCGTGGCAGGCTGCCGAACGGCAATACCGTGACCGAGGGGCGGAAAGTGAGCAATTCGCGGATGCGCTGCTCCAGCGCCTTGCCCAATTCCGGCCATGCGGATTCCGGCGTGTCCTCCCCCGCCTCGACCGCGAGTTTCAGTGGCGGCGCGACTTTCGGCGGCGGCGCATCGAGCCGGATACGCAATTCGCCGGAGAGTTCGGGCAAGAATCGATGCACGACATTCTGGATGGCGGCGGGATAGACCTTGACGCCTTTCACCATCAACATGTCATCGGCACGGCCGATGATCTCCATGCGCACGCCGAAATGCCCGCAACCCGGACATTCGCCGACATGCAAGCGCAAGATATCGCCGGTGGCATTGCGGAACGCGGGCGCAGCCTCGTATTCCAGCCCGGTGTGGATGGCCTCGCCGACCGCGCCGTCCCGGATTTCCAACGGTTGCCTGGTTTGCGGATCGACGAGATCGTAGCGAAAGCAATGATCCTCGGCCATGTAGTGCATGCCGTGCGCCTGTTCGGCATCGCAGGTGATGGTGCCGTTGTGCCAGGCGCCGCCGGTCATATCGAAAGTCTGCGCGCCGAAATGCTCGCGCACCCGCGCGCGGAAAGCGGGCTGGCTGCCGCCGGGTTCGCCGCAGACGAGCAGGGTTTCGATGCCGAGCGCGCCCACGGGTTTGCCGATCTCGCCCGGCGCGCGCTCGATCAGTTGGTTGGCCATTGAGGGGGTGGCGAACAACACCCGCGGACGGGTCAATTCGATATAACGCAGGATTTTCGGCACCCCTCCCTCCGCACCGACCGCCACCGGCCTTGCGCCGTAAGCTTCCAGCGCCTGTATGTAAGTGATGCCCGCAAGCCAGAGCGATAGACCAAAGGCATGGAAGGTCGTCTCGCCGGGGCGGATGCCCGCGACGCGGAACATGCGGCCCAGCACTTTATAGGTGATCTCCAGATCCTTGCGGCTGAAGACGTAGAACGTCGGTGTGCCTGTGGTGCCGGACGTCGCGGCGAGGTGGATGGCGGCCTCGGGCTTTGCGGTCAGATGCAGTCCCAATGGATGGCCATAACGTTCGAGCGATTCATTCTGGGAATCGCGGTGACGCGCCTTGTCGAGGAATGAGGGCAGGCGGCGGAAATCATCGAGCGAGCGGATATCCTCGGGCGAACTCACCCCCGCTTCGAGAAAGCGGCGGCGGTAATAATCTTCGTTGCTCCAGACATAACGAATCTGTTTTTGCAGCTTCGTCCAGCGGAGCTGGTCGAGGGCGGCGAGATATTCCGCCGGGTCGCGGGTATCGATGTCGAGGTAGTGCAGGGGGTGGGTCATGGCTATGTTTTAAGCATAATGAGAGGGAAAGAATTTCGCGGTTTGCTGGAGACGGCTCGGTGACGACCGCCATCGAATGTTTTCGTCATCGAGCGAACGAGCCGAAGGGGCTGGCGCAAAGGAGGGTAAATAAAATAGCTGCAAACTTTATTCTGTCATGCACTATATGATTAGAATCGAAAGGGATATATGGCGAGTCTGGTGGAACGCAGGCCGTGCTTGGATCGCCATGCCGCGCGGCTAGGCCCTCATGTGGGGGGCGTGCTCACCTTCAACCCTCGTCAAGAGCGGGATTGTGTCTGTGCTGCGGACGGGGATTATCTGGAATGCGTTGCCGCGCGCACACGCACGACAGCAAGATGATCGGCGCGCGGCTGGAGGCGAGAGTCGCCCGTCCAGGACAGTCGAGAATCTCTGCCTTGATGGCGGCGGGCTATGTCGGCAAGGCCGCCGAAGTTGCCGCGCGTGGATCATTCCACGCCGATTTATTTACGGATAATCACTTGTTCCGATCACCACCCAGCATTCGGCGCACGAGTTCCACCCAGTAGGCCACGCCCACGCCCAGGATGTCGTCGTTGAAATCGTAGCTGGCGTTGTGCAGCGCGCAGCCGCCAGTGGCCGCGCCATTGCCTATCCACACATAGGCGCCGGGGCGCCGTTGCAGGAAATAGGCAAAATCTTCCGCCGCCATGCTCGGGCGGGCATCGGTGAGCACCGCATCCTCGCCCGCCACCGCGCGGGCCACGTCCGCGCAAATCACGGCCTCGGCGGCGGTGTTGATCGTTGGCGGATAACCGGGCAGCAATTCGAAATCGATGCTTACCCCGAAAGCTGCCGCCATTCCCGCGCACAGTTCGCGCAGACGCGCATGCACGGTTTCGCGCACCGTCGGTGAGAAGGCGCGGAAAGTGCCGGAGAGTTTCGCTTCCCCGGGTAGGGCGTTATATACCTCGCCCGCATGGAAGCCGGTCACCGCCACTACCGCGACATCCTGCGGGTCGAGCGTGCGCGCGACGATGGTCTGGATGGCCTCCACCAGCGCCGCGCCCGCCACGATTGGGTCGGTGGTCAGATGCGGCATCGCCGCATGGCCGCCCCGGCCCTGGATGCGAATATCGAAACGGTCGTTGCCCGCCATCACCGGCCCGCTGTGCACCGCGAAATGCCCTGCGGGCAATCCCGGCCAGTTGTGCATGCCGAACACCTTTTCCAACGGGAAGCGTTCGAGTATGCCATCCTCGATCATCGCCAACCCGCCGCCACCGCCTTCCTCGGCGGGCTGGAAGATGAGCGCCACGCTGCCATCGAAATCACGCGCCGCGGCCAATGCGCGTGCCGCGCCGAGCAGCATCGTGGTGTGACCGTCATGGCCGCAGGCATGCATGTGGCCTTCAACGGTGGAACGGTGGGCAAATTCGTTGTGCTCGCGTATCGGCAGCGCGTCCATGTCGGCGCGCAGCCCGATCATCCGCGGCGAATCGCCCGCGCGGATCACCCCCACTACTCCGGTTCCCCCCAGGCCCCGATGCACCTCGACGCCCGCCGCCGCCAGCACCGCCGCCACCGTATCCGCGGTGCGTCGTTCGGCAAAGGCCAGTTCGGGATGGGCATGAAGATCGTGGCGGATGGCCTTCAAAGCTTTCAGGGATTCGGCATTCATCACAAGACTGGACTCCGGTTCGAAACCGGGCAAGCATACTGCACGAAGTGCCACAACATGAACGCCTGCCGCCGACAGGGGACAGATGCCAGAGCAGTGGATCGAGCGGGTGACGGGCGCGTTTCGATGGTGTTCGTCAAAAAGCAAGCTGGTTGGTTTGCAAAAAAAGACAAACTCGGGGGGGGCCTATACGGTTTGAAGCCAAGCCTTAGCTGGTTTCAAACCCAGGACAAACCGACAGAAACAGGGTTTATTTCTTGACGCATCCTTATTTCAACGGAATCGTCCGGTACGCGCGGCGCGGCGTGGTTTCCTTGCAGGTGAGGCAGGCCTGCGCAACGTCATACATGGTCAGGGTGTTTTCCAGCTGACGCACGTAACGGAGCTTCGCGGCGACGCCTTCCAGGCGGAAAAACCAATAGAGCCCCATCAGTGGATTGATGAACTGATCGCTGTTCCGCGTTCGCCATGTGGGGTGGAAATCTCCGAATTTGCCTTGCATGGCGCTGGAGATGGCATTGGTGACGATGCTGGGGTGAAAGGATATTTTCTGGTTCAACCGCTCCACGAGATCCAGCCAGGCCCTGCCTTCCGGCATGTCGCTGGTCAGCGACGACGCGCCCATGTAATCGCCATCATGGATGAGCGCCGCGATGTTTTCCAGGCAGGCGTAATGGTCGAGATCGTGTTCCACGCCAAAGCCGATGGCGGCCAGGAAACCATTTCCCGGCAAGAGCGGCGCGGCGGCGGCGATGGAGCAGGAATCTTCGACAATGGAGCCAAGATGCGTTTCGTCGCCGGTCATCAGGCTGTCCGTGCCGCCATCGACCAGGACGAGCGTATCGACGCCGTGCCGTTCGACGATATAAGAATAGGCATGCCGCAGGGGCAGGACACCGAGATCATTGGAAAAACCGTACATTTCCGGATGTTCGCCGCGTTCGGCGAGCCATTCCAGGATGAATTTCTCCGGAAAATAATTCACCTCGGTCGTGGCTTCGGTGAGCCGGTACGCGCCGGGACAGACTTCCTCGCCATCCGTGAAGGAAAGTGCGGTAAAGGATAGATTGGCGAGCACCGCTTTCTTGCCCAGTCCGGCAAGGTGAAGGTAAAGCGGAATGCCGCTCGCAATATCGAATCCGCCGCCCGCACCGGCGATCAGTACCGTATTGGCACGGGAAAGCGCGGCGAAGAAAGGAATCTGCATGTCGTTCGTCTGATTCGAAATG
>JAITCV010000100.1 GCA_031282905.1 Azoarcus sp.
AATTGACAGGATAAAAAACATGTTTAAGAATAATAAGGATTCTTATTAAGTCCCTTCAACATTCCGGCAGGTACCGAACATGACAACACCCCCACAAACCCCAACATGGAACGACGACGAACGTAGACACAACGACGGTTTCGCGCCGCATGTGGTTTCACGCGCCGGGCGGCGAACGTTTTTTTCCTTGTCTCCCAAGCCGTTGTATTGCGCCGTGGTTTCGGCGCTGGCGCTTTGTGGGGCGACGGGTTCCGCGTGGGCGCAGGAGGGCGGGGAGACGACCTTGGGCGAGGTCAAGGTGCTCGGTACCGCCGAAGAAGAACTGAAGCAGGCGCCGGGCGTATCGACGATCACCGCCAAAGACATCGAAGAACGTCCGCCCGCCAACGATCTGTCGGAAATCATCCGCACCATGCCCGGCGTCAATCTCACCGGCAACAGCGCCTCGGGCGCTTACGGCAACAATCGCCAGATCGACCTGCGTGGCATGGGGCCGGAGAACACGTTGATCATGATCGACGGCAAGCCGGTGAGTTCGCGCGATTCGGTGCGCATGGGCCGCAACGGCGAGCGCAATACGCGCGGCGACAGCAACTGGGTGCCGGCGGACGCGGTCGAGCGCATCGAAGTGCTGCGTGGCCCGGCGGCGGCGCGCTATGGCTCGGGCGCGGCGGGCGGTGTGGTCAACATCATCACCAAGCGCCCGGCAAAAACGCTCACGGGCTCGGTGTCGCTCTATGCCCTGCAACCAGAAGATTTCGACGAATCGCACACGCGGCGGCTGAGTTTCCACCTCGCGGGGCCGATCTCCGAGGATGTGTCGTTTCGCCTGTATGGCAATCTGAATCGCACCAGTTCCGATTCGGTGGATGTCAACGCGCAGGCTTCGGGCGTGGATGCCACCGATACGACGATTCCGCCCGCCGGGCGCGAAGGGGTGAAGAACCGTGATGTGAACGCGCTGTTGCGCTGGGACGTGACGAAAGGCCATGTGCTCGAATTCGAGGGCGGTTTCAGCCGCCAGGGCAACATCTATGCGGGCGATCGCCTGATGGGAACCGGCAACGAGGCGATGTCTACGCTGGCCGACGATGGCGAGGAAACCAATACCTTGTACCGTCGCACCGGGGGTGTCACCTGGCGCGGCGATTACGGCGGCGGACGCACTTCGCGGGTGGCGCTGCATTACGAAGGCACGACCAACTCGCGCTTGAACGAGGGCATGGCGGGCGGCAGCGAAGGCAGCATTTCGTCGGTGGATGCCGCGCGCTCGACTTCGAAGCTGGACAACTATCTGTTGAACGGTGAATACAACACGCCATTGAAGCTTGGCAGCCTGGATTCGGTGCTGACCGTGGGCGCGGAGTGGCGATACCAGAAACTCAAGGATCCGTATGCCGTGAGCGCGGGGCTGACCGGCTATGATCCCAATGGCAATGCCTACACGATTGCTCGCAACCAGGATCCGGAAAACGACGCCCGCATCGCCGCGATTTTCGCCGAAGACAACATCGAGGTCACGCCCCATTTCATCCTCACCCCCGGCGTGCGCTTCGACCACCACGACAAATTCGGCGGCAACTGGAGCCCGAGCCTGAACGCCTCATATTTGTTGACCCCGGAATGGACGCTGAAAGGCGGCGTGGCGCGCGCGTTCAAGGCGCCCAACCTGTATCAATCCAGCGAAGCCTATATGTATACCACGCGCGGCAACGGCTGCCCGGTCATCGACGGCAGCCGGATCAGCGGGCCATGCAACATCTTCGGCAACGAAGACCTCGATCCGGAAACCAGCATCAACAAGGAAATCGGCATTGCCTACGCCGCGCGCGGCTGGGCGGGCGGGCTGACCTGGTTCCACAACGACTACGACAACAAGATCATCGCCGACATGGGCGGGGCGGATATTCCGCCGGTGGTCAACGGTTATCGCGCCTTCAAGTGGTTCAACGCGGGCAAGGCCGTGGTGAGCGGCGTCGAAGGTTATCTCAACATCCCGCTCGCCGGTCATGAAGGCCGCATCCTGCGGCTCAACAACAACCTGACCTGGATGGACAAGAACGAGGACAGGTCCACGCACCAACCGCTGTCGGTGATCCCGAAATACACCATCAACAGCATCCTCGAATGGCGGCCAAGCGAGGCGCTGTCATTCATGCTCACGGGAACGTTCTACGGCGAACAGAAACCGCGCACGATGAACATGGCCAGCAACACCGCGCAGACCGGCAACGCGCTGAAAAAGGTCAGCCCCTATGCCATCTGGGGCGTGAGCGTCGGCTATAGCTTCACCAAGGACGTCCGCCTGCGCGTGGGCATCGACAACCTGGCCGACAACCGCCTTTACCGCAAGGATTCCGGAACGGGGCAGGGCGCATCGACCTACAACGAGCCAGGCCGGGCGTTCTACGCCAACCTGGTCATCTCGTTCTGAGCCTGAAACGATGAAAACCTGGCTTGCTGTTGATCCGGCAGTCCGGCAGCGGATCGATGTCGGCGTGCGTACCGTGCTTGCCGTCCTCGGCGGTTACGGGCTGGCGCTGCTGGGCGCGGCGGCGCTCGCGGCAGGGCTGCCGTTCGACTTCCGCCCCGATGCCGTCTCGCTGGCGATCATGCTGGCTTTCGTGCTCCATCTGCTTGCCATCATCTGGGTTTTCGCCACCGCCACCGTGATACGCGCCGTGGTGGGGCTGGCGATTCCAGCGGCGTTTTTCGGCCTGTGGCTGCTGTCGATTCGATTCGGCTGACCAGGGACAAACCATGAAAGGGCAAACCATGACATTCGATCAACCGCGTCCCTTGCGCCAGTCCATGAGTTGGTTGCACACCTGGTCGGGATTGCTGCTGGGCTGGCTGCTGTTCGCCATTTTCGTGACCGGCACGCTTTCTTATTTTCGCAACGAAATCACGTTCTGGATGCAGCCGGAATTGCATGGCGCCCAGCCCGTGGCGACGGACCAGATCGCTTTCCTCCGCGCCCTCGCCCTGCTCGGGCGCGACGCCCCCGACGCCCAGCAGTGGTCGCTCACCCTGCCCACCCCGCGCAATCCGACGCTCGGGCTGAGCTGGCAAGCGGCGGAAAACCGCCCGCCTGCCGGCGACGTGGCCCGCGAACGGCCAGATCAGAGCGGAATACGCGGTGAGGGTGAAGAAGGCGGACGGCGCGGCAACCGTGGGCAAGGCGGCGCGCCCTCGCCGGATTCGGCGGCGGCAGAGCGTTCATCTTCTGACGGCGCGATCCGCGAACGGCCCAACCGGGAAGGAATGCGTGGTGAAGGCGAAGAAGGCGGACGACGCGGCAACCGTGGGCAAGGCGGCGCGCCCTCGCCAGATTCGGCGGCGACAGAGCGTTCATCTTCTGACGGCGCGATCCGCGAACGGCCCAACCGGGGAGGAATGCGTGGTGAAGGCGAAGAGGGCGGGCGACGCGGCGGCCTTCAACGCGAGCAAGGCGAGCCGGATTCGTTGGCGGCAATCGAAGACCGTCCGCCTGTCGGCGACGCGGCGCGCGAACGCTCGAACAGTGGCGAAGCACGCGGCGCGCAACGTCAGCAAGGACAAGGCGGCGGGGGCGGCGGGCATCGCGGCCCCCGCCTCGTGCTCGACCCGGCAAGCGGCAGCACGCTCGAAGGTCGTCCCACGGCGGGCGGCAATTTCCTCTACCGTTTCCACTTTGAACTATATGGCATGGACCGTATCTGGGCGCGCTGGATCGTCGGCATCGCCACGATGTTCATGTTCGTGGCGCTGGTGAGCGGCGTCATCGTCCATCGGCGGATTTTCAAGGATTTCTTCACCTTCCGCCCCGGCAAGGGCAAACGTTCCTGGCTGGACGCGCACAACGCCAGCAGCGTGCTCTCGCTGCCTTTCCACCTCATCATCACCTTCTCCGGCCTGGTGCTGTTCGGCAACATGTTGGTTCCTTCCGCGCAGCAAAGCGCCTATCCGGAAGGGCTCGACGCCTATCGCGCGGAAGCGCGCCGCATGTTCGTCCCCTCCGACATACCGAAGCCATCGGGTGAACGCGCGCCGCTGACCGATCTCGCCGCGCTCGTCGCGGTGGCCCAGAACACCTGGAACGGCGAGCGCGTGGGCAGCATCACCATCACCCACCCCGGCGATCGCAACGCGGTCATCGAGATGCGCCAGATGAATTTCCCCGGCCTCACCGGCGGGCGCAACATCCCCACCCTGCGCTTCGACGGCGTGACGGGCGAAGCGCTCGCCACCCCGCCCATGCGCGAATCCAGTCTGGTGCAGGCGATCGGCAGCACGCTCAACTTGCTGCATCGCGGATTTTTCGCTACCCCGGTGCCGCGCTGGCTGTTGTTCCTCGCGGGCATCGGCGGTTCGCTGATGATCGCCAGCGGCCTGATCATGTGGTCGGTCTCCAGGGCCAGGAAATCGCCCGGACCTGTCCCTTGGGGACATCGCCTGGTAGAAGTCACGAACATCGCGGCCATCGCCGGTCTCATTGTCGCCATCGCCGTTCACTTCTGGGCCAATCGCCTGATTCCCGCCAATCTGGCCACACGCGCCGACTGGGAAATCTATGCATTTTTCATCGCATGGGCTATCATGCTCCTCCATGCCCTCCTGCGCCCGGGCAAGGCGGCGTGGGTCGAACAGCTCGCCTGCGCGGGGGCGCTTTTCGCGCTGCTGCCGGTCGTCAACGCAGCCACGGGCGGCCTTGCCTTGCCCGGCAGCATCGGGCGGGGACTTGGGTTACTGATCGGTTTCGACCTTTGCGCCCTGGTCAGCGGCGCGGGTCTGCTGTTTACCGCCTACAAAGTCCACAACCACGTTCCACGCGCGCGTCTTGCCGCCGAAAAACCCCTTCCCGGCACGGAACCCGCGCTCCTGCCCGCAGCCATGGAGGAAGCCGCATGAATCTTTTGTGTCTGGTACTGAGCTTTTGGGGTTTTGCCGCGATCAGCGCCGGCATGGAGCGGCACGCCAAGGATATTTTCGCCGCCGCCGGTTCCCTCCGCGCCCGTCGCTTGCGCCTGTTGGCGGGTTATATCCTGCTGGCGCTGGCCCTTCCCGCCGCCATCGCCGCGCACGGGCTGTCGATCGGCATCGCCGTCTGGTTCGGCATCCTCGCCCTAGCCTCCTCCGCGCTCGCGCTGGTGCTGGCGTATTGCCCGCGTATTTTGCGTTGGGCATTGCGCTGATCGTCATTGCGAGTCGCACAGGGACGAGGTATGACCTCGCCAATCCAGGAGCGGCGGTTCAATTTCTGGAACGGTAAATAGAAGCGGAAAGACCCCGTGTTCAGCCGAAGAATTCAAGCTGAATTGCTCGCCCGCAAATCGTGTCCGTTCAGGATGCGCTGGGGTGATTTTCCAGATATCCCAGCAATTTTTTCACTTTGTCCGCGACCACGATTTGACAATAAGGCTGTTCAGGATGAAGCGCGTAATAATCGTGGTGTTCGATTTCCGCGGGCCAGAAAGTCGCCGCTGGCGCTATT
>JAITCV010000122.1 GCA_031282905.1 Azoarcus sp.
GTCAATCGCACGCATCACGGTAGTTTTATTGAAGATTTGATGATAGCATACCAAATCTATCTTGAGAGTCAACTCCTACCACTCTCCAGGGCAATCGCACACGCAAACGTCGTAAACCCACCGCGCGATTCCCCTTGGCGCGAAACAGGGCAAGCGCCGTACGCCGTATCCCAAATATCTTGTCGTTTGTCTTTCATGAGAAGGCTCGAAACCCGAGGCAGATCGTAGTTTGCGCTGCTTGAAGCGTCAATCGCGACTTATGTTTGCGGAGAATATGATCATAAATAAAAATCCTTTTCTGTAGACAGACTTGTCTATACAGTCACCCTTGCCCGCATGGAATCATGCGTTCAGTTCACCCAACGAGGAACATTTCCATGAATTACATTGCCCCAACTTCTTACACTAAAGTCGATCCGGCTGTGGGACTCAATAGCGGAATCGAGCGTTGTTCAAATGATTTTTTCAAAGCTGTCGCGCCGCGGCTCCATTCTATTGGCGCGGGAGATATCTACTTTGACGTACATGTCGAAGCGGATGAGCATCACAGCATCATGGGGCTTGAGTATATCCCAGCCTATGAGCCGCAATCGTTCCGCGGGCGGCAACTTATCAGCAAGGCGCTGGAAGGAATCAGTTTATGGGCGGCAATGTTGCACTCATGGATCGGCATCGATTTGTTACCCAGATTTGATTTGGACGGCAATTTGATTTCCGCTCCCCGCTTGGCATCGCACTAAGGAGCGCCACATGGTCTTGTTTACGGGATTGTTCGCAAAATGGCGCGGTGGCAGCGTTTGTCCGCCCGCTGCCGCGCCCAAGGAGGCCCTGTTTGCTGGCATGGGCGGCGTTGTGGCCATCGGCGTGATTGCGTGGCTTACCGATGTCAGCGGCTATCCGCTTGTGCTTGGCTCGTTCGGCGCAAGCTGCGTCTTGTTGTTCGGATTCCCTGAAAGCCCCTTTGCGCAACCCCGCAATGTCATCGGTGGGCATGTGTTGGCCTCCTTCATCGGCCTTGTTTTCCTGACCCTGTTTGGAGCGCATGGCTGGAGCATGGCGCTGGCGGCGGGCGCCGCCATCTCCGCCATGATGCTGACCCGCACCGTGCATCCACCCGCCGGATCGAACCCTGTCATCGTGATGCTTTCCGCGCCCACATGGCATTTCTTGCTGACGCCGACCTTGCTGGGTGCGGCATTGCTGGTGGGAATTGCCCTGTTTTTCAACAATCTACCCAAAGACCGACGCTATCCCCGTTACTGGAAATGAAATGCCGCACCCAACCATCACCCTCCATGGCACACCCACTTCCGGGCATACGCACCGCGTCGAATTGCTGCTGGAAATGTTGAAACTTCCCTATGACTATCGAACCGTTCCGGCTGAAGCGCGGCGATCCGCGGACTTTCTGGACTTGAATCCGTTGGGACAGATTCCGGTATTGACGGATGGCGATCTGGTTTTGCCCGACAGCAATGCCATCATGCTTTATCTTGTCCGGCGCTACGCGCCTGAAAGCGACTGGTGGCCGAAGACGCCAGAAGGTGAGGCGCGGGCGCTGCGCTGGTTTTCGATTGCTGCCGGAGAACTGAAAAATGGTCCGGCCACGGCCCGCCTGATCGCGCGTTTCAACGCGCCGGGCGACTTGGCGGCAGCACAGGCAGAGGCGCGGCGGCTTTTCGCGTTCATGGATCGACACCTCGCAAAGCGCCATTTTCTGGCGGCAAACGCGCCGACGCTGGTGGATCTGGCCTGTTATTCCTACACGGCGCACGCTCCCGAAGGCGGCGTGCCGCTCACGCCCTATCCATCCCTATGCCGCTGGCTCGATGCGCTGGAGGGCCTGCCGCGCTTCAAGCCGATGCCGGGTTTGCCGAAAAGGACAGCAGGCAACTGAGAAAACTTTTTTCGGGCCAGGCAGATATGGCTCGGCATTCACGCCAGAACGGGGAAAGAGTATCGAACACAGCGTCATCGAAGACGAACTGGCCTGCGATTTCGAAGCGCGCCACAAAACCGTCATCGGCATCGGCAAGGCGGTTTTCGTCGAAGACGACCAGGAAAAAATCGCCGCCCTCGACGGCAGCGTCGCCCGCTACACCGCCAAACATTTTGAATATCCGAAAGAAAACCTCGACCGCAGCGCCGTCATTCGGATCGACATCGATTCGATGAAGGGCAAGAAACATGGGTTTTGAAGAAGTTTCCCATCAAGCGCGAGAAGCGACCGACGCAATATCCGTTTGGGAAAAATCGTTACCTTTGAAAAGCAGGGGGAGACCATGCACCTTGGCCAGCGCATAGCTGAAAAGATCGCCGAAATTCAATCTCGCCGGATGTCCGCTGCCTTTGCCATAGGTGACGAACGCCGCATGGGCCGCCTGTATTTCGGCGGGACCTGGTGGCATCTGCGCGAAGATCGGCAAACGCAGCAGATCGTCGAGCAGGATCACGCCCCGTTCTCCGCGCCGACCATGCACGACCATGCGCGTTTCCAGCACCGACGGCGTACTGATCAGGACACGTTGCGCGTGAGTCACGATGTCGAGAAA
>JAITCV010000161.1 GCA_031282905.1 Azoarcus sp.
GCCGCGCCAGATGCACGGCGCGGTGCAGGGCGACAACCGTCTTGCCCGTGCCCGCCGAACCGGAGACGCGCGCCGGGCCGTTGTAGTCGCGTTCCACCCATTGCCGCTGCGCCGGGTGCAGGAACACCGTCCATTTGTCCCACGGAAAATCCAGCGCCCGCTGCAATTCCTCCATATCGGACATGACGCGAAAGCGCCGTTGCGCGTCCGGATGCTGGAAGGGATCGGCCCCCTTGCTCGCCACCTCCGGCAACGCGGGCGTGCCGCCGGTCGCCAGTTCGAGCAGGGCTTCCGCCGCTTCGCTGGGCAGGTGATCGGCCAGGGCCAGCAACGCATCCTCGTCGGCGGCCTTCACGTCCGCCAGCCATTCGACCGGCACGCCATAGGCCAGGAGTTGCGCGTCGCTGTAGTTGCCGAACAGTGGTAATGCTGGCTCTGGTTCGGCGGAGAATATGGCTTCGACGGGTTTCGGAACAAAAACTTCTTCGACGCGCTCGCGGATTTCGACCAACTGCGCCGCGCCGGTGGCGGGATGTGTTTCCAGCCTGCGCCGTTCGGCCCATTCGTAGGCCTTGTCGTGGTGGCCGACGAAGCACAGCAACAGGCTGCCAGGAGTCTTGTGGACGATCAGACGAATGTCGCGGCTTGCGCGCACCGACCAGAAATTCGGGTCTTTGGCCCGGTCGAGCTTGTGAAAGCTCAAGCCCTTGCCGACCGGATCGACCTGCAAGTCGAAGGCCGTGGTCTTGGCGGCCTTTTGTTCCTCACCGGTCAGGCGCGCGAGACTGGTGGTAAAGGTATCGGAGATGCGGAATTCCATGCTCAATCCGCATCGAACAGTACCGGCTTTCCCGCCGCACTGGCCAACTTGATTGCGCGCTCCTTTTGCTGCGCTTTTTGCAGTTGTGGGTCGTTTTCCATCCACGGCCACCCGCGAATGACGGCATGGCGCTCTGGTGGCTCATCTGGCGTAATTTCGAGTGAGGTATTTCGGACATCTCGCCCTGTGATGATCGCCGCCCCATGGAGTTTGCGCTCGCCTGCTGCCGCCAAGCCAAGAATGCGCAAAATCTCGACAGGCTCTCGACCATGCCTCGATACTGAGGTTTCCTTATCCCGTTTCCCCGGAAGGAAGGCGCTCGGATCAACGTTTGTCTTCGAGAAATGGCCGCTTTGCGTCAGGAATCGAGCAACAGGCTCGCTTTCCTGAATGATGTCAGGCAACCCGGAGGGTAGTAATGGGGTCATTGGCAACAATTGTCCTCAGTGCTGAAGCAAGCATGGCTGGCAATACGGGCGTGCGAAAACGATCAACACCATGCCCGTTGTTCGAGCCATCCATCCAGGCATAGGCAATTCTTTCGGACGCGGAAATGCTCACGGAAAAAATACGAGCGCGGGCAACATGCCATGTCATGGAAATTTCGCCATCTGGGTCGATCCCGAATGTGGGATTCGGCAGATCATCCGGGAGCGCGAGAATGAATTGCCATGCCTTGCGGAACGTTTCTGGCGACACTGGCGCCTGGTCTTCGTCAACGTGTAGATCGGCAATGACGGAAGACAGTTCAGACAATGAATTGGCCTTGGCTCCGAAAAGCGACTGCGAATCCTGACGCTCACGCATCACCCTCCTCGCCATGTCGGAAAGCCGGTTGGCCTCTTCGGAAACGGCACTGGACGATTGCGCGTACTCCACCAGCGCGGGGGAGCCGCGCGGGCAAGACAATGCGAATGCGCTTACTGAAACAGGCTCAAGCATTTTTCTGTCAAAGTGTCGGCAAAGACTCGGTTTTTCAAATTTCTCAACGACTGGATCGTCGCCTCCAGTGTTTGCCAATCGATGGGATCGGCATCAATTTCTGCGGCAACCGTATTGTCGAATATTACGGGCAATTTGTCGCCCTCTGCTTTGCCGGCGGCCAGAACGGTCGTGATGTGATGGCCGGTTTCCTCTTCGACCAACTGATGTTGATTCAGGAACCCCCAAAGGGCCAAGCGGTCCTCGTCAGGAATCCGGGGCCCGGCCGTGAAGTACGAGTCCAAGTCCAACTTGTGACTGGCAAAGGGCAGATCAAGGCGATTGATGTAGCGCAGCCGCACCACGCGGATCAGGATTGGCGTTGCCAAATCACGGTAGATGTCCCATGTTCTTCGGATCTCGGGAAGATAATCGTCAAGAGAACTGTAGGGCGCCAAGCGGTTGAACGCATAACCCTTTTCTCGCAACTGTATGAGTTGCTTCTCGTCATCCTGGAGAAACTGAAAAGCGACCACACTCGGAACCTGCGCGTCATTCTCGATGCGCTTGTCCGCACCGAGTTCCAGCGTGAGTTGCTGCGCGAATAGCGTGTGCAGTTTCGGGTAACGAGCACTGAACTTCGCCGTGGCAGCCTCCTTCAAGCCAACAACAGACTGGCCGGGCGCAAAATCACACTCGATGTCCAGCACCGCTTCAACAATCGGAGGACTTTTGAGTCCCAAAGTTATCTTACTCATGGACGCGATTCTCGCACACCTGGACCCGAAACACCTTCATCACCTCATCCCCCAGATGATTGATGACCTTCACGGCGATACGCCCCGTTGAAGGTTTGGCAAACGGGCGCGAGGTGTCGCTGTTGAGCGTGGCCCAGGCGTC
>JAITCV010000223.1 GCA_031282905.1 Azoarcus sp.
GATGATGAAGTCAGCATGCTGTCGATGGGACGTGGCGAACTGGCCGCGGCGATGTCGGCCAGACTGGAACTGATCGGCATCGGCGGCGTGGAAGCCCTGGCCCGACTTGAACTTGGAGTGAGAAGATGAAAAAACTACTGCAATCCTTGGGGCAATCTCTGACCGCGCTGATCGCGGCCTTTTGTGTCCTGACCCTGGCATCATCGGCGCATGCCGCGCCGGACATCGCGCCGGATGAACTGGTCAAGCAGGTCACCAACGATGTGCTCGGCATCGTGCGCGCGGACAAGGCGATCCAGGCCGGCGACACCGCCAAGGTGATCGCGCTGGTCGATGAAAAGGTGCTACCGCATTTCGATTTCCGCCGCATGACCATGCTCGCGGTGGGGCGTGACTGGCGAAGCGCCAGCCCCGAGCAGCAGAACAGGCTCATCGACGCCTTCCGCACCCTGCTCGTGCGCACCTATTCCAACGCGCTGACCCAGTATCGTGATCAAGTCATCGACTTCAAACCCTTGCGCGCGGGCGCGGCGGATACGCCGGTGACCGTGCGCACGGAAGTGCGCCAGTCCGGCGCCCAGGCGGTCGGTATCGACTATGCGCTGGAGAAGACCCCCCAGGGCTGGAAGGTCTTCGACGTGGTGGTCGCCGGGGTGAGCCTCGTGACCAACTATCGCGGCAGCTTCGGCGATGAAATCCTCAAGGGGGGCATCGACGGCCTGATCAACTCGCTCGAAACAAAGAACAAGTCGCTCGCCGCGCAGCAGCAGGGCTGATGGTGGAGGTGGGGATGAGCGTCGTGAAACCCGTCGCCGCTGCGCTGACCATGCGCACCGTGGCGGCGGAATACGCCATCGAATTACCCGATGGCGATGTGCTGATCGATTTTTCCGATGTGACGCAAGCCGATTCCGCCGCGCTCGCGCTGCTCATCCACTGGCTGCGGCGGGCAAAGGCAAACCACGCCAAGGTCGAATGCCGCGCCCTGCCTCCGGTGCTCACCGCGCTTGCCGACTTGTACGGCGTCACCGGTCTGCTGCCGCCACAGTCAATGGCAAAACAATAACATCATGCCCGTTCCCGCGATCCGCATCGACGCGGTGACCAAATCCTATGGCAGTTTCATGGCGCTTGCCGGGATAGACCTGGAAATCGCCCAAGGCGAATTCTTTGGTCTGCTCGGCCCCAATGGCGCGGGCAAAACCACCCTGATATCGACGCTCGCCGGCCTGACCCGCCCCACGAGCGGCAAGCTGTTTGTCATGGGATGCGACGTCGTCGGCGACTACCGCGAAGCGCGCCGCAGGCTCGGCGTGGTGCCGCAAGAACTGGTATTCGACCCCTTTTTCACCGTGCGCGAAATGCTGCGCATCCAATCCGGTTATTTCGGCATCCGCGGCAACGACGACTGGATAGACGAGATTCTCGCCCGCCTCGATCTCGCCGCCAAGGCCGACACCAATATGCGTGTTCTATCCGGCGGCATGAAACGCCGGGTGCTGGTGGCGCAGGCCCTGGTGCATCGCCCGCCGGTGATCGTGCTCGACGAACCCACCGCCGGGGTCGACGTCGAATTGCGCCAAGGACTGTGGCATTTCGTGAAAAAACTCAATGCCGACGGCCATACCATCGTGCTCACCACCCATTACCTGGAAGAAGCCGAAACCCTGTGCGGACGCATCGCCATGCTCAAGGCCGGGCAGATCGTCGCGCTCGATTCCACCGCCAACCTGCTCAAGCGTTTCTCCCGCCGCGCCTTGCGCCTGCGGCTGGCGCGGCCCGAACTGGCGCTGGCGCGTGGCGGGGTGGCAAACGACGCGGGTTGGGTCGAATTCGGTTTTGAATCCGCCACGGAAATCGAACCCCTGCTCGCCGGTCTGCGCCTCGCCGGCGCGGGGCTGGAAGACATCCAGCTTGGCGAACCGGACCTGGAACAGGTCTTTGTCGGGGTCATGAATGCCTGAATCGTTCGCACGTTGGCTTGCCAACGCCGGCATCTCGGCGGGTTTTCGCACCCTGTTCTACAAGGAAGTGCTGCGCTTCTGGAAAGTCAGTTTCCAGACCCTGGCCGCGCCGATACTGAACGCGCTGCTTTTCCTGCTCATTTTTTCCCATGTGCTCGACCGCCATGTCACCGTGTATGGCGACATCGCCTACACCACTTTTCTCGTCCCCGGCCTGGTGATGATGTCGCTGTTGCAAAACGCCTTCGCCAACAGTTCCTCCTCGCTCATCCAGAGCAAGATCACCGGCAACATCATTTTCGTGCTGCTCCCGCCCTTGTCATATCGCAGCTTCTATGCGGCCTACACCCTCGCCGCCGTCCTGCGCGGTCTGTTCGTTGGCTTGGGCGTCTGGCTGGTCGCCCTACCCTTGGTCGATCTGCCGCTCGCACAACCGATATGGATACTGGCGTTCGCTGTGCTCGGCGGCGCGCTGCTCGCCACTTTCGGCATCCTCGCCGGCATCTGGGCGGACAAATTCGATCAGCTCGGCGCGTTCCAGAACTTCCTCATCATGCCGCTCACCATGCTCTCCGGCGTGTTCTATTCGATTCATTCGCTGCCGCCGCTATGGCAGCAAATCTCGCGCGCCAACCCGTTCTTCTTCATGATCGACGGCTTTCGCCACGGTTTTTTCGGACAATCCGATGTCTCGCCGTGGTTGAGCCTGGGGGTGGTAAGCGCATGTTTCGCCATGTTTGCGATCCTGACCCTGGCCCTGCTGGCACGGGGCTACAAACTGAGAGGATAAAAAGGGGATGTTCCAGGCCAGTAAAATCGAAACGCTTATCCAAACGGGCTTACCGTGCGACTTCGTCCAGGTAGCAGGCGACGACGGCGTCCATTTCAGCGGCATCGTGGTCAGCGCCGAATTCGAAGGCAAGAACCGGGTGCGCCAGCACCAGATGGTCTACGCCGCCCTTGGCAGCGCGATGGGCGGCGAAATCCACGCTCTCCAACTACAGACCTATTCCCCGGCACAATGGGCCGAGGCGCGGGTCAAGCTCGGCTTGTAAGCCGTTTGTGAGTCAAATGACATGGACAGATTACTGATCGAAGGTGGCGTCAGGCTCGCTGGCGAAGCGCGCATCTCGGGCGCGAAAAATGCGGCCTTGCCGATCCTGTGCGCGGCGCTGCTCTCCGCCGAACCGTTGACGCTGTTCAATGTGCCCAGGCTGAAAGATGTGACGACCCTCGTCCGCCTGCTCGAACAAATGGGGGTCGAAGCAACGCTCGAGGACGAAGGCGGCACGATCAGGCTCGATGCCCGCACTCTCGTCAATCCCACCGCCCCCTATGAACTGGTCAAGACCATGCGCGCGGCCATCCTCGTGCTGGGACCGCTGGTTGCGCGTTGCGGCGAAGCGCGGGTCAGCCTGCCGGGGGGCTGCGCCATCGGCGCGCGTCCCGTCGACCAGCACATCAAGGGCCTGCAAGCGATGGGCGCGGAAGTCGACGTCGAACATGGCTACGTCTACGCCCGGGTGCCCCGCCTCAAGGGCGCGCGCATCTTCACCGACATGGTGACGGTCACCGGCACCGAAAACCTGCTGATGGCCGCCTGCCTGGCCGAAGGCGAAACCGTGATCGAAAACGCCGCGCGCGAACCCGAAGTGGTCGATCTTGCCAACTGTCTGATCGCGATGGGCGCGAACATCTCCGGCGCGGGCAGCGACGAGATTCGCATCCGCGGCGTCGACCGCCTCCACGGCGCGACCCACCGCATCATGCCCGACCGCATCGAAACCGGCACCTACCTGTGCGCGGCGGCGGTTACCGGCGGTGAACTGCGGCTCACCGGCACTTCGTCGAAATATCTCGAAGCGGTCATCGACAAACTCATCGAAGCGGGCTGCACGGTCATCTCCGCCCCCGACGAAATCCGCCTGACCGCGCCCGCGCGTCTCAAGGCGGTCAACCTGCGCACCGACCCTTTCCCCGCTTTCCCCACCGACATGCAGGCCCAGTTCATGGCGCTCGACTGCGTGGCAAGCGGCGCGGCGATGATACGCGAGACCATTTTCGAGAACCGTTTCATGCACGCGGTGGAATTGCAGAGATTGGGCGCGGACATCCGCATCGACGGCAATACCGCCGTGGTGCAAGGGGTCGAGCGTCTGCAAGGCGCAACGGTGATGGCCACCGACCTGCGCGCCTCGGCCAGCCTGGTCATCGCCGCCTTGGTCGCCGAAGGCGAAACCACCATCGAACGCATCTATCATCTCGACCGGGGCTACGAACGCCTGGAAGAAAAACTCGCCGCGCTCGGCGCAAGAGTGAAACGGGTAGCGTGACTGGACATCCATCCCGGGACGCCCGAAAAACGGCTTTTCAAGCTATTCGAGGCATGGCTTCGAGACATTTGGATCATCAATCGCTTTGCGGCCTTTCCGCTGGGAGGGCGGATTGATGCCGCCTTTCAGTACGCTCTAAGTTAAATCAAGTTGGTTTAGTATCGGCGGTTTCCTGTTCAATGCGCCGCGCCGATCATGTCCATTTTCCTTGTGCTCAAATGGCTTTATTTCTTCATCAATGTCGGCTTGGTGCTCAGGCTCTACGTGGCCTTGCGCGGCACGGGGGCTGTACGTGTCCTGGTCTGCTCGCTGGCGATCGCCGCATCGTTGATTTTCCCGTTCCTGCGCACGGGAATCGAGGGCAACGGTCTGGGGGCGAGGGTGCTCACCTTCATTGGCACTTTCTGGCTGTCATTTGTTCTTCATACCCTGATTGCGTGGGCACTGGTAGGAATATTCTGCTTCCTGAACGGGCGTTTCCACTGGCTCGTCATCAGTCCGGAAAACTTGCCACGCTGGCGTTATGCGGCGTGCGCGGGGATCGCCGCCACCGCCGCGCTATTGTCCTTCGCGGGCTGGGTCAATACCCAATTGCCGGTCGTGCGCGAAGTGAAACTCGCCGCGCCCGCGGGGGCGGCGCCTTTCAGGATCGTCGCGCTTTCCGATACGCATCTCGGCAGGTTGGTATCGCCGGCCTATTTTTCCAGTCTGGTCGACCTGATCGAACCGTTGACGCCCGACCTTGTGCTGTTCGCGGGAGACATCATCGACGACTACGATGGCTACGACGCGGCGGCGATCCATGCCAGCCTGCAACGCCTCGCGCCCCGATTCGGGGTATGGGCTGCGCTCGGCAACCACGAATACATCGCGGGCGATCCGCTCCGCAGCCGCGACCTCCTGGAAAAAAGCGGCATCCGCGTGCTGCGTGACCAAGGGGTGGAACTTGGCGAAGGCAAGGAAAAAATCCTGCTGGTCGGGCGCGATGATCGTTCGATCGAGCGTTTCCTGAAACAACCGAGAAAACCCCTGTCCGCCATCCTCGCCGCTTTCCCGAACGCGGCCTCCACGCCGATGAAAATCCTCATCGATCACCAACCCTTTCATCTGGAAGAAGCGCAAGAGGCGGGATTCTATTTGCAGCTATCCGGCCATACCCATAATGGGCAGATTTTCCCGTTCAATTTCATCGTCGGCCACCTCTACGAAAATGCCCATGGCTATTCCCGGCGCGGCGCCACCCATTATTGGGTGTCTTCCGGCGCGGGAACCTGGGGGCCGCGAATACGCACCACGGGCCGGACGGAAATCCTGGCGATCGACATCGTGCCGGAGACGGCAAATTAGCGCCAAGGACCTGGATCGCCACGGGCTTGCGGCTGTTGACGAAGTATGGGCATCGTGCCGGATTGTTGCTCGCCGCTCGCCTGCGGGCATCTTCCCCCGCAAGGGAAAAACCCGACCGCCGGGATCATGGTTGCCTGTCCTGTGCCGCGTCCATGCTCTTGGCGTTGATTTCGCGTTCGGCCTGGAAGATGTAGCGCTGGATGCGGCTTTCGGCCTGATGGTTGAGGGAGATGAAGCTGCATCCCAGGCGCAATACTTCCTTGCCGTTGCCGCGAATGCGGCGGCCATGGTTGCGGACTTCGAGGCTGACGATGACAGGCAGCGCGTTGGGCAGCTTGAGTTGGCAATCCTCGAATTTGTCTCCCACGGTCGGCGTGGTCTTGCCGGCCGGGATTTCGATCGACAGCCCGCCCGCGCTGATATCGACCACGATAGCTTCGGCACGCCTGTCCTTGTCTTTTTCCTTGTCATGGGAATGCGCGTGCTCCACCACGCCGGGAGGCAGCAGGCAGGACAGGTGATGGGAGAGCGGCACTTGCAGACGGAAAGCGTCGCGGCGCTGCATGCGCAGTATTTCATCGGGGACGAGGGCGGCAAACGCCGGACGGCCATCGACCGGTATCTCGCTGCCGCTGGCAAGACGGAACTGGATGCGGATCTTGTTGAGTTGGGTGACGCATAGCACGTGCTCGGCTTCGAGCGCGTGACGCCGCACGATCTCGGACGGGCTGACGTCGAAGAACAGCCACTCCTCGTCTTCGGAAAGCGCAAGCAGGGTGCTGAGAAAGGATGCTCCGCTGGGGAACAGATGGAGGCTGATCATGGCGTTGCTGGTGATCAGTTCCCGCAGGATCTGACGAATCTGGACACGCCCGCGCAGCAGGTATTGCTCCAGATCGTCACCTTGCAAGGATGCGACAATTTGCTTGTAATCTTGGTCTGACATTCTGTTTCGTTCGGTAACAGCCCAGGTGAGTAGTGCGTTATATCACGAGGAAGCTGTTCGGTGTTTCGGGATTTCCCCGGATATCGCATCGAGTGCGGGCGGAGGGGCATTTTCGCCCGCTTCGATGCGGTACAGCCAAGCCAGCAACTCGGCGACGACGACGTAGAGCTGGGGAGGAATGCGCTCGTCGAGGTCGACTTGCATCAACAGCGCGACGAGTTCGGGAGATTCGTGCACGTAGACGCCGGCTTCGCGCGCCCGTTCGATGATTTCCTGCGCAAGCAAGCCCCGGCCCTTGGCGACCACTCGGGGCGCGGCTTCGCCCGTGGTGTAGGTGAGCGCGACGGCTTCATCCCGAGGGGATTGTTCATTCGCCGGCATGTTCTCGCTCCGCCTGTTTCCGTTCCACGACCATGCCGATGAGCGGCACATCCGCAGCCTCCAGCGTGGCGACCAGTTTTTCGCGTCCGGCATCGAGCGCGCTCGCGGTCGCCGCGTCATCGACAATGAAGCGCAAGGCGACCCCGGCGGCGGACAGGCACAATCGCGCCTCGACGCCGCCCAAGCGGGGCAAGGTCAGGCGCAAGGTGGTATTCCACTCCTCGCCCTCCCCGGCGTCGGCGCGGCTGTCATCGCGGGGGTCTTCGACGATCCATTCGATCGGCTGTCCCGGCCATGCCATTCCATGCCATGCGTATTGCTGGGTGGCGAGCGCATCGAGTTGCTGGTGTACGAGAGGCAACAGCCGCTCGGCGACGGGGGAAGACGGCGCGCGCGCCATGGCTTCGTTCTGGACGTTGGCGCGGGCGGCTTCGTTTTCGCCCGTGGCCTGGGCCGCGCGCGCATACACCGCGGCAGTGGCCGAAGTCGCAGTGACCATGCCCTCGCGGTTCATGGCGGCCAGCCCGCCGGTGGCCGCCTGGGCGGCGGATGCCGTGGCCGCGGATGAGGAGGGAGGGGAAGAGGAGGTCGACGCGCTGGCGCTCCCCTGGAGCGTGGCGGAGGTCGACGCGGAACTGGCGCCCGCCTGCCCGGGCTGCGGTCCGCCCTGAGCCTGGGGTTCGCGCATCAAGGTGGCAAGGTCGATCTTGCCTGCCAACCATTGGATCTGATGCGATTCGTAGAACAATCCGCTCTGGGCCAGCGCCTGGCGCAAGAGCGGGGCCAGTTGGGCGGCGTTCACGGCGTTGGTGGCGTTTGCCGCGCTCGTGGCAACGATGTTGAGCAAAGGCTGGTTGTTCGCCAGCACGGCGGGTTTGGCCTCGGGTTGACCGGTGAGCAGGAAACTGATCAGCCGTCCGGTCTGGCTCAGGGTGGGCCGGGTAAAACCCGCCGAGACGGTTTCGGGATTGGCCAGCCGTGCGGTGACCATTCTGGGCGTGGTGGCGGTGGCGATCAGTTCCAGCGTATCGCCCGGCTTGGCCGACGCGTTGAGCGAAAGGGTCACTTGCTGTCCGGCGACCAATGCGCGGAAAGTGCCATCCGGCAAGGTGCGTTGCAGGGTGGCGAAGAAGCGCTGCCCCGGCACCAAGTCTTGCAATTGGGCCTGGATTTCACGCGCGCGTTGCAGGCCCGCGACCGGTGGAGAGGTCTCGAACAGGTTGGCTTCGTGAAGAAAACGCAGGCGGGCGGCGAGATCTGAAGGGATCATGCTGGATGACTCCTGCCGAATATATCCATGCTGGAATTTACGGCAAACCGTCGTCAGCTATTGAATCCCGCGATTAGATACGTTCCTGGCCCATTTGTCGAACTTGGCCGAACTCACGGGCGCGATCATCCCGGCAGCGGTTGGCGTGGATATCGGCCGCGGCATGATTGCGGCATACTGACCGGCCGTTCGACATGCGGCAAGCCCCGCCTCGCTCTGCTGGCAAAGGCTCGGGCATCAGCGCCGCCGCCCGCGCGCGGCTTTTTCCGCGCGCGCCGGGCAGGTATCGCATTGCTCCTGAGTCACACGCCGGCCAAGCGCCTGTTGCAAGGCGCAGACCGAACGGCGGCAACAGACCAGACTCACGCCCGCCCGGTTGGCCGCTTCGCGGAACCCCTGCATCACGTTGTGGCCAAGAAAGTCGGTAAACAAAATGACCATGCCCACGCCAGCGGGCAGCGCGGTATTGCTGCGGCGCTGGTTACTGCTGTCGCGGCCACTGACATGGGCGGCGATGCGGATGCCGAATTGTTGGAGAACTTCCGGAATGTTGCCCAGGCGGTCGGCGCCGACCAGCAGGGCGTTCGTCGGCGTGGTGGCGGAGGTAGAAGCAGCGGTGTTCATGATTTTTACGATAAGAATGATTATCGTTATAGTAAAAGAGATGTATGTGCAACGCAAGTGATTTTTGTTTCATCGCAAGCTGACGCTGGGTTCGAGAATCGCCTGGTGGGTGATGGAAGACAGTCAAGCAAGCGGCGCTGCCGCTTGCTTACGTGGCGAAGGATGCTCTCGCAATGACATCGTACCCAGCGCCGCTTTCCGACAGGCAGCAAGGTGGCATGGGAGTCGATAGCCATCGAACGCCGCCGAGCCGTACATCGAGGGTCGGGCCTGATTTTGTTTTATCATGTCGCCTTTCCCGCAGCCTGCAGCCTGCTTCCATGCGCGTCCTGATGGTCTCCGACGTTTATTTCCCACGCATCAATGGCGTGTCGACATCCATTGAAACGTTCAGGAAAACGCTGCAATCCTGTGATATCGAAGTCGAGATCGTCGCGCCGCGTTATGGCGACGAGCCGGAAGAAAAGGGCATTGTGCGCGTCAAGAGCAGGCAGATTCCCTTTTCGCTCGACGTGGAAGACAAATGGCTTTCGTGGCGGAAAATGAAAAGCGCCGTGCTGGAGCGTGCTCGCGGCTGTGACCTGATTCATATTCATACGCCGTTCATCGCCCATTACGCGGGCATCCATGCCGCGCGGCGGCTGCATCTCCCGGCGCTGGCGACGTATCACACATTGTTTACCGAATATCTGCAATATTACGTGCCCTTCTTGCCGCGTCGGCATTTGACCCGCATCGCGCACGGCTTTTCCCGCCGCCAGTGCAACGCCCTCGACGCCATCGTCGTGCCTTCCGCCGCCATGCTGGAGCAATTGACCGCCTATGGCGTGCGCGTGCCCATGCACATTCTGCCGACCGGCGTGCCGCTGGAAAAATTCGTGCGCGGCGATCGGGCGGTGTTTCGCCGGGAACACGGCATCGACGAAGCGCGTCCGGTCGCGCTGTTCGTCGGGCGCGTCGCCCATGAGAAAAACATCGGCTTTTTGCTGCGCGTCTGGGCGCGCGCCTTGCGGCGGAATCCCGATCTCCTGCTGCTGGTGGCGGGCGACGGCCCGGCCCTGCCCGATCTCAAAAGGGAAGCGGAAACCCTCGGCATCGCCCATGCCGTTCATTTTCTTGGTTATCTCGACCGCAACGCCGCCTTGCTGGATTGCTATGCCGCCGCCGATGTGTTCGTGTTCTCTTCGCTCACCGAAACGCAGGGACTGGTGCTGCCGGAGGCGATGGCGGCGGGATTGCCCGTGATCGCGCTCGCCCGGCTGGGCACGCGCGATATCCTGGACGCGGGCAAGGGCTGCCTCGCGCCGCCGGAAGATGAAGACGCCTTTGCCGAAACGGTGTTGCGCTTCTTTGCCGATGCCGCGCTGCGCGCGCGTTTGCAGGCGGAAGCCCCGGAAACCGCCCGTGACTGGTCGGATGTGGCCAGTTCCCGACGCATGGCCGAACTGTATCGCACCCTGACCTCCACGCATGATGAATCCTGAACGACGCGGACCGGCGCTTTTCCGGCTTTTCCTCTTTGTCTGGTATTTCTCCGGCCTGCCGCAAATTCTCTATCTGCTCTCCGGCACGGGGCAAATGGAAAATTTGCTGGCGACCGTGCCCTTGAGCCTCTTCTGGCTGGTCTTGGCGCTGCTCCTGCCGTCTGGGCGGCAACGGTTGGCGCTTGGCCTCATCGGCCTGCTGCTGTGGGTAGCGTCCTTGATCAGTCTGGGTTATTTCGGCATCCACGAACACCCGATGACGCAAAGCGTCGTTTTTGCGATGTTCGAATCCAATCCGGAAGAATCGCGCGAATTTTTCATCCAATACCTCACCTGGCAACTGGTCGGCGGCTTGTCGCTGTATACCCTGTTCGCCTTCCTGCTCTGGAGGCGGCTGCGCCCGGTCGTGTTGCCGCGCGCGCATGTCGTGCCTGTCTGCGCATTGCTGGCGATCGGCGCCAGCTACCCGCTGCTTGCGCGCGACAGCGCCGAGGACAAGGCGCAAAACCGTCTGCATGCCGCGATGCCCTGGCCCATCCTGTCCGGCTATTACCAATACAACCGCCAACTGACGCAGATACAGGAACGGCTGGCGGGCGAGACGCCGCGGCTCGAGCATCTTGAGGATGTCAGCGGCGATGCGCCGCGCGCCCTGGTGTTGGTCATCGGCGAATCGACCACGAGTCGGCGCATGAGCCTGTACGGTTATCCGCGCCCAACCTCGCCCCGGCTGGAGGCGCTGCGCGCCAGGGGATTGACTGTATTCGCGGATGTGGTCGCCCCGCGCCCCTATACCATCGAAGTGCTGCAACAGGCGCTCACCTTTGCGCATCAGCAAGCGCCGCACCGTTTCCTCGACGAGCCGAGCCTGATCGACCTGATGCGGCAAGCAGGCTACAAGACGTTCTGGATCACCAACCAGCAGACCATGGAACGCGACAGCCTGCTGACCTTCTTTGCCCGGCAGGCGGATGAAACGCACTATCTGAACCGTCAATTCCAACAAGACGCCAACCAGGTCGACGAGGTCGTCCTCGCCCCCTTTGCCCGTGTGCTGCAAGACCCGAC
>JAITCV010000012.1 GCA_031282905.1 Azoarcus sp.
AACCTTGGATTCTGCCCTCGGAGTCCCCCGAAGATGCACCCAGAAACAATACCACTTGTCCGCTTCCCTACCGCAAGGGCGAAACGCTGCCGGATTTGGGCTACCCTTCCCCCGCGCGCGAGCATATGCTCTGGTTCTGGGTGGGAAATGATTACCCCTACAATGATTACGGCAACAGAGAAGCCCTCGCCAAACTCGGAAGACAGGCCATCCAGCGGTACATAAAAGAACAAGAAGACTTGCGCCCCAAGGAATCCCCCGAAGGAGAATGAGCAGATCTACACCGGCCTCAAGATCGACGAAGGCAGCAATCTCGGCGCGGCGCGCATTCGCATCCGCTCGCTCAAGGCGGCGCTGCTGGAGCGGGGAGACCCGCCGGAAGCGCAGGTCATCCATATCCACCCGCCGCGCGGAAAACGGCGCACCACCTTCACCCGGGAAATGCGCGACGGTTACACCATCCTCGCGCCGCAAATGTCGCCGATGCACTTCCAGTTCATGGAACCGGCATTCAAGGCCTGCGGCTACCATGTGAAAATACTGGAAGACGTTTCGACGAACGCCATCGACCACGGTCTGCGTTTCGTCAACAATGACGCCTGCTTTCCCTCGATCATCGTTGTCGGCCAGCTTGTCGAAGCTCTGCGCTCCGGGCAATACGACCCCGCCCAAACCGCGGTGATGATTTCGCAGACCGGCGGCGGCTGCCGCGCCACCAACTACCTCGGCTATCTGCGCAAGGCGCTCGATGACAGCGGTTTTCCCGACGTGCCGATCATCTCGCTCAACGCCGTGGGCATGGAAAAGAGCGACGGTTTTCGCTTGAGTCCGATGCTGCTGCACCGCCTGATGATGTGCGTGGTCTATGGCGACCTGCTGATGCAGATGCTGTTTCGCACCCGTCCCTACGAAAAGGAAGCGGGCGCGGCCAGCGCGCGCTATGAAACCTGGGTCGCGCGCTGCAAGGAAGCCGTTTTCGACGGCGGCTTCCGGCGTTTCCGCAGAAACATCCACGACATCGTGCGCGATTTCGACACCCTGCCGCTCACCGACGCCATCAAGCCGCGCATCGGACTGGTGGGCGAAATCCTTGTCAAATTCAATCCCGGCGCCAACAACGACATCGTGCACATCATCGAAAAAGAAGGCGGCGAAGTCGTGATGCCGGGGCTGATGGATTTTCTGCTCTACTGCGCCTACGACTATGATTTCAACCACCGCTATCTGTCACGCAGCAAATTCGCCGCCCTGGCGGGCAACGCCGCCATCAAGGCGATGGATTTCTATCGCCGCGACATGAGAAAGGCGCTGACCGCAAGCGAACGTTTCATCCCGCCGCCAACCATCGACCAACTCGCCTTCGGCGCGGCCCCCATCCTGTCACGCGGCAACCAGACCGGAGAGGGCTGGTTCCTGACCGGCGAAATGGTCGAACTGATCGAGGAAGGCGTACCCAACATCATCTGCATGCAACCCTTCGCCTGCATGCCCAACCACATCACCGGCAAAGGCGTCATCAAGGCACTGAAGGATCGCTATCCGGGTGTAAACATCACCGCCATCGACTACGACCCCGGCGCATCGGAAGTCAATCAACTGAACCGCATCAAGCTGATGCTCTCGGTGGCGTTCAAGAACGTGAAAAGGGAAGAGAAGGAGATTTTCAGCCACTATGCGTGACAACTGGGCTGTTTCCTGACCCTGACAACGCAATGACGTATTTTATTGTCATTGAAAGGAGCGGCGCCCCCATGGGGCGTGCGAGCTTTCATCAACAGCCATAGCTCTTTACCATAGACTTGGTTGCCGTTCCACAACTGGTTTGGATGTCTGGTCAAAGCGGCAACGATATGAAACGGACAAGCACATGGGTGACGCCGGAAGTCGTGACGGCTTATTGCGCCACGACTTACCGGGTGTATCTGCCGCTGGGTATGGCGGACATCAGGGTAGGACAAAAAACGCCGCGTGTAGATGATTGGCTGCGGGCGGAGGGCCTGATCTGTTGGGGGCTCGTCACCGCGTGGAATCCCGGCTCACAACGCTGTTCCGCCGTGGAAAACCTGCGGGCGCAAGATGAATTGCGCCGTCTCCTGTTGGCGCAAAACCATCGTTTTTTCCCCGGCGAAAATCGCGCCGATGCGGGCGATTGGCCGGTGGAGCCCAGCTTTTTCATTCCCGCGCTCGCATTGCGCGCCGCGCACGAATTGGCGCGGCGCTTTGGGCAAAATGCTTTTTTATGGGCCAGAACAAACACGGCGGCACGACTGGTTTTTGTTCACAAATCGCCCACCCAGACCGTCTTGTATTCCAGGTAATCCTCGATGCCGTGGCGCGCGCCTTCGCGGCCAATACCGGAAGTCTTGATGCCGCCGAAGGGTGAGGATTCGGCGGCGATCGTCGGGGTGTTGACCGCGACCATGCCGAATTGCAGCCCTTCGGCAATGTGGAACAGGCGGCGGTAATCGCGGGTGTAAAAATAGGAAGCAAGGCCGTAATCGGTGGCGTTGGCGAGGCGGAGCGCTTCGGCATCGTCGGCAAAAGAATGGATGCTCACCACCGGGCCGAAGATTTCCTCGCCTACGATGCGAGCATCCACGGGCGCCCGGGTAATGACAGTCGGTTCGAAAAAGAAGCCGCCGCCCTGCGCCAGGGGTTTGCCACCGGTGAGGATGTCCGCGCCGTGCGCTTTCGCATCCTCGACCAGTTCCCGCACCCGTTCAAGTGCGGCCTGGTTGATCAGCGGGCCGACCTGGGTGCCGGCGTCGAGGCCGTTGCCCACCTTGAGCGCGCTGGCCGCAGCGGTGAAACGTTCGACGAAGCGGGGAAACAGCTTTTCATGGACGAAGATACGGTTCACCGCCACGCACACCTGTCCGGCATTCCTGAACTTGGCGATGATGGCATCATCGACGGCGGCGTCGAGATCGGCATCGTCGAAAACGATGAAGGGCGCGTTGCCGCCCAGTTCCAGGGTGACTTTCTGCACCTGTTCCGCGGCCTGGGCGAGCAACAGCCGACCGATGCGGATCGAACCGGTAAATGAAAGCTTTCGCACCGCCGGGTGGGCGGCGAACACCTTGCCGATGGCCGAGGGCTCGCCCAGGACAACGTTGAACACGCCCGCCGGAATGCCCGCGCGGTGGGCGAGTTCGGCAAGGGCGAGCGCCGAAAACGGGGTCGATTCCGCTGGTTTCAGCACGACGGTGCAACCGGCGGCGAGCGCGGGCGCGGTTTTCCGCACGATCATCGAATGGGGAAAATTCCACGGCGTGATCGCGGCGCATACGCCGACGGCTTCGCGGAAAACCAGCAGCCTTTTGTCGTCCTGCGGCGCGGGAATGATTTCGCCATATACGCGCTGGCCTTCCTCGGCATACCATTTGGCAAAGGCCGCGCCGGAGAGCACTTCGCCTCTGGCTTCGGCAAGCGGTTTGCCCTGTTCGAGGGTCATGATCCGGGCAAGGTCGTCGGCATGCTCGACAATGAGCGTCCGCCAGCGTTCGAGTTTTTGCCCGCGCTTGCGGGCGGGCAGCGCGCGCCATGCGGGCAGCGCGCGTTCGGCAGCATCGATGGCGCGTTCGACGGCGGCGGGCGAGAGGGTATCCACCTCGCCCAGAGGCACGCCGGTGGCCGGGTCGATGACGGGCAGCGCGGGGCCGTCGCCGGGCGTCCATTGGCCGTCGACATAGACTTGCTGGCGCAGCAACGCAGGGTCGTGGAGGGCGAAAGCGGTGGTGATGGAACTCATGTAATACCTCGAAAATCAGGAGACAAATGTCAGGGAGCAAGAAACAGCAAGATATCCGGCGCTACGCGCCGCTTGTTTTCCGCAGGGGAGAAAGTACCGGCAGCCGGATGAGGGGCGCTCGGCGAGCGCAACAATCCGGCACGGTGTCAATACTCTATCAAAAGCGAAGGGGTCGGCCCGCGGCAATCCAGACGTCCTGTGCGCCTCACAATGACAGGGGAAAGGCGCATGACCCCCCGTAGGGGCGAGGCATGTCTCACCCCGGTGTCCAAGGACAGGCAAATGCGCCAAAATCTTATTATAACAATGTCATCGACAGGAGCGTAAGCAACGTGGCATCCGTCACGTTTGCCGATTTCGCTCCATGGCGGAAAATTTCGCGCGTGAAACGTTCAGGGCGAAAATCAATTCGTGGCTTCCTTCAGGATCGCCTCCGCAGCTTTTTCGGCGATCATGATCGTCGGCGCGTTGGTGTTGCCGGAGATGAGGGTGGGCATGATCGAAGCATCGACCACCCGCAGGCCGCCGATGCCATGCACCTTGAGCTGGGCGTCGACCACGGCGGCGGCATTGGAGGCCGGGCCCATCGCGCAGGTGCTGGTCGGGTGATAAAGAGTCTTGCCATGATTGCGGGCGAAATCGAGCAGGGCGGCATCATCATCGGTGGCGACGCCGGAACCGGGCGCGGTTTCGCCGACGATGTAAGGGGCAAGCGCCGGTTGCGCGGCGATCCTGCGCGCGTGGCGCAAACCTTCGAGCACGCTCTGGCGGTCGTTCGCAGCGCTCAGGTAAGCCGCGCGGATCGACGGCGGCGCCAGAGGATCGGCGCTGCCGATGAGAATCGTGCCCCGGCTCTCCGGGCGGAGCTGGCACACCCCGCAAGTAAGACCGGGGTGGCGTTCGATGGCCCCGGTCTGGAAATTGAACGTGCCGGGGAGAATATGAAGCTGGATGTCGGGATGTTGCGGATGCAGCGTCGTGGGCAAGAAGGCATTGACGTGCGAGGCGCTTTGGGTAAGCAGTCCGCGCCGGCGGGTGACATAGCGCCATGCTTCACGTACCGCCCGCCAACCGCGCGCCGCCTCGTTGAATGTCTCCAGACCCTGGATGCGGTAGGTCAAGCTCACCATATAGTGATCCTGCAAGTTCCGTCCCACGCCCGGCAGATGTTTTTGAACCGCGATGCCCAGCCCTTGCAAGTGATCGGCATCGCCGACCCCGGAATGCTGGAGCAAGGCGGG
>JAITCV010000115.1 GCA_031282905.1 Azoarcus sp.
GCCGCCTGCCGCCTGCCGCCTGCCGCCTGCCGCCTGCCGCCTGCCGCCTGCCGCCTGCCGCCTGCCGCCTGCCGCCTGCCGCCTGCCGCCTGCCGCCTGCCGCCTGCCGCCTGCCGCCATTGTATGGCTTTGTCGGAAAAGTCAAGCACGGATGTCATGATTTGGCTTGTTTTGCCCAGTAGGACAAATATGTTACGGATTGTGAATCGTAGTGGTTTCCACGGATGCGAACAAGCCTTTTATGTGGTTTTTCGCATACCACCGACAGATGTCAAAAACAGGAGACCGGGGGGGCGTTACGTGGATAGGAGAACATGGAAGAAAAGACGGGACGAGCAACAATGCGACAGACGGTTTCTCCGCTTTTTGTTTTTTCCATCGACGGTTGTCACTGTAGGGGCACGGCGCGCCGTGCCCTACTACGACCTGTGGAACCCTCGTGGGGCTGGCATCCTGTCGGCCAATCTCGGTCTCTTCAGCGGCACTTTGTGCCATCTGCATTGCTGACCGGCTGGAAGCCGACCCCACGTGATGCCAGAGGCGACGCATGCGTCGCCCCTACAAAGTCATCAATTCCGCTTACGCAGCCTTTGTGCTTGCGTGCTGGATTCTGCGCGCGAAGTTCCTGATTTCTTCGGGAATTTCGCATAGCGGCCCGGTGGTTCCGGCGGTGCTGTCGAGCAGGCGGAGGATGATGCTTTCGCCGGGCGCGCTGGCGCCGAAATACAGTGGATTCTCGCCACGAAAAATGCCGATGACCGGGAAGTTCTCGAAATCCAGGGTGTCGATTTCGGCAATCTCGTCGATATCGTCTTCGATGTCGATCCATGCGAAATGGAATTGTGTTTTCTCGTCCGCAAGCTTTTCGAGCAGAATGCGAAATTCGCGGCATACTCCGCACCAGCGGGCGCAAAACGCGATGAGCAGCAGGCCGGTGGGAAACTTACCGGCGGAGAGATTGGCGGCGGAGAGCAGGGGCATGGCGGGATATGGCATATGACATAACCCGGACTATAGCATGAGGAGCGGCGGGCTGCCGCTCCTCGCCACTTGCTACGGAATCAGCGCCGTTCAACTCCACACATGCTGGCGGCGGTCGTCGATGCGCTTGGCCTTGTGGGTGGCGCGCGGCAGGGTGTCGGGCGGCAGGATGACGACCCGGGCGGTGACGCCGGTGACCGATTTCAGGTGGCTGACGAAGCGGTGGGCGAGTTCTTCGTCGTGGCCGGGATCGGACGAGATACGCTCGATTTCGACAGTGAGCTGGTCGAGGTGGCTTTCGCCGCGTTCGGCCACGAGGCGGTATTCGCCGGTGAGGTCGTGGTCGCGGCGGGCGATGGCTTCGATGTCGCTGGGGAAGATGTTGACGCCCTTGATGATGAGCATGTCGTCGAGCCGCCCATGCGTGCCGAGCATGCGCTGCGCGGTGCGTCCGCAGGCGCAGGGCTCTTCGGTGAAGCTGACGATGTCGCCAGTGCGGAAACGCACGAGCGGACGCGCGGATTTTTTCAGGGTGGTGAGCACCAGTTCGCCGCGTTCGCCGTCGCGGACGTGTTCGCCCGTGTCGGGGTCGATGACTTCGACCAGGATGTGGTCTTCCGCCCAGTGCAGGCCGTGTTTTTCTTCGCACATGCCGCCGCAGGAGCCGAAGATGTCGGAGAGGCCGTAGTAGTCGTAGACGGAGGCGCCCCAGAGCGCTTCGATGCGCTGCCGCGTCTCCGGAATGGAGCCACCCGGTTCGCCCGCGACAAAAATGCGCCGGATGTTCAGGTCTTTCCGAGGGTCGATGCCTTCCTTGGCGGCGGTCTCGCCCAAGTACCAGGCATAAGAAGGCGTCGTCCAGATGGCAGTGGCCTGGAATTGGCGGATGATGGTCAGGAGCCGCTCGGAGGGCACCGTGCCCGCGTGGATGCAGAGCGCGCCGAGTTTCTGCGCGCCGATCACGCAGGGGCCGCCGATGAAGAGCGAGAAGTTGAGCGAGTGACAGTAGCGATCCGTCGGGCGCAGGCCGGATGACCAGAATTGGCGGGCTTCGTAATCCATCCAGGCGTCGAAGTCTTCCGCCGTGAAGGGCGAGGCGGTGGGCACGCCGGTGGAGCCGGAGGAGGCGGAAATGTAGACGATGTCGCGTTCCGGCACGGCGACGAGGTCGCCGAAAGGCGGCACGGCAATCTGGCGGTCGCGCAGGATTTTTTTGTCGATGAAGGGAAAACGGCGGATGTCGTCGAGCGTTGCGATTTGCGACGGGTGTACGCCCGCAGCATCGAAACTTTGCCGGTAATAAGGCGAGCGTTCGTAGGCGTGGCGCAAATGTTTTTGCAGCAATCCGAGTTTGAGCGCCGCCCAGTCCCGGCGGGATTGGGTTTCGAGTTTTTCGTCCCAGTATTTGCGGTCTTGTGTCATGGCGTTTTCCGGCGGAGGCTCAGGTGGTCACTCAAGCGGCTTCCCGCAGTTCCAAGGTAGTTTCCAGCAGTTTCAGGTCTTTGCGCAGAATCTTGCCGGAGGGGGTTTTGGGGATGAGGTCGACGAAACTCACGGCGCGGATTTTTTTCTGCGGGGCGACGCGCGCGGCGACGAAGTCCATGACTTCCTGGGCGGTGAGTGTTTCGGCATCGTGTTGTTTGACGATGAATGCCTTGGGAATTTCCTGTCCATCCGCGTCCGCCACGCCGATGACCGCTGCATCCGCGATCCGGGGATTGGCCAGCAGGACGCTTTCCAGTTCGGTGGGGGACACCTGGTAGCCGTGGTATTTGATCAGCTCCTTGATCCGGTCGACGATGGTCAGCACGCCGCGCCCGTCTACCGTGGCGACGTCGCCAGTGTGGAGAAAGCCTTCTTCGTCGAGCGCGGCCCGGGTCGCCTCGGGGTTGTCCAGATAGCCCATCATGACGTTCGGCCCTCTGCACCAGAGTTCTCCCGGCGCGCTGGTCTCGTTCGAACCCGGCGCGGGGTAGGCGACTTCCTGGCCGGTTTCGGCGTCGACGATCTTGATTTCCAGGTTGGGCACGCTCATGCCGACCGTGTTGAGGCGGGTTTCGTCGTCATCGAAGGCGATCATGTGGGTGGTCGCGGTCAGTTCGGTCATGCCGTAGGCGTTGCGTATCCGGCAGTTGAGCCGCCGCGCGGTGGTCATGGCGATGTCGTGGTCGAGCGGCGCGGAGCCGCAGTAGATCATCTTGATGCTGGTGAGATTGAATTCTTCCACCAGCGGATGCTTGGCCAGCGTGACCGCCAGCGGCGGGGCGATGAAGAGGTAGGTGCAGCGATATTCGGCGACGACCCGCAGGAAGTCGGGCAGGGTGAAGCGAGGCATGGTGACGACTTGCGCGCGGTGCAGCAAGGAGAGATTGAGCAGGGCGGTCATGCCGAAAATGTGGGAAAACGGCAGCACGGCCAGCACCCGCTCGGCGGCGGACAGGCGCATCAAGGGCTGATTGGAGGCCAGGTTGGCAATGAAATTGCGATGACTCAGCATGACGCCTTTGGGGTGGCCGGTGGTTCCCGAAGAGTAGGGCAGCACGGCGACGTGGGTGGCCGGGTCGGCATGGACTTCGGGGGCGCGGCGTTCTTCCGCCACCAGACCGGCGAGCGATGGAAACTCGTCAGGCGCGCCGTCAAGTACGCCATCGAGCACGAAGACGCGCTCTTTCGGGATGCCGACTTCGGCGGCGGCTTCCCAGGCTTTGGGCAGGCCGCTCGAATGGGTGAACAAGGCCCGCGCGCCCGCGTTTTTCAGTTGCTTGGCGATGTCCTGTTCAGTGAAGAGCGCATTGAGCGGCGTGACGGTCGCGCCCGCGCGCAAGATGCCGTGAAAGGCTGTGGCGAAGGCCGGCGTGTTGGGCGAGATCAGGCCGATGACCGTGCCCGCGCCCAGGCCACGCGCCGCCAATGCGCCAGCCAGCGCCAGTATCTGGCGGTCGAGTTCGCCGTAGGTCAGGGATTGCCCGGTGCTGCCGTCCATGATGGCGACGCGCGAGCGTTCGTTGGGTTCGAGGCTCCCGAAGATCAAGTCATACAGCTTGGCATCGGGAAGGGATGCGTCGGGAAAGGGGCTTTTCAGACTCATGATGCTTTCTGTGCGTGGAAGGGAAGAATCCCGCCGTGTCCGGGAATCCGGCATTTTCCCGGACGGCGGGGAGTTTCTCAATTCTTTTGCTTGAATTCGTCTTGCAGCGTTTTCCAGAACGGGTCGTCCGGATTTTCGCTCGCAAGCTGGGCCAGCGCCCGTTCGTAAATCGGGGTGAAGACGCCGGTTTTCAGATCCGGCGTATTGTCGATGAATCCGCTATCCACCATCACACTGGCGAAATGCTGCACGCCCCGGGTATTGGGGTCGGAAGATTGATCGAGATTGGGCGAGGTATAGGCGCGCTCCAGAAGCGCCGTGTCGAGTTTCACATATTTGGCGATGGCGGCCACCGTTTCCTTGGGATGTTCCACGCCGTATTTCTGTGCCAGCAAAACGGCACGGATGAATTTTTCCAGCATTTCGGACCTGTTCTTCACGGTATTTTCCGTCGCCAGGATGCGGCAGCACGGATGGCCGGGTTGCAGGTCGGTGGAGCGGGAGACGATTTTCAGCCCCTGGTCTTCGGCACGCAGGTCGTGCGGCCCCCAGACCACGCCCGCGTCGACCTGACCGGACTTGACGGCCTCGATCACCGCCGCCGGGTTCTTCAGTTCGAACAATTCGAGGTCGGTCTTCCAGTTCAGCCCCGCGTCCTTGAGCACGCCACGCAGTACCGCGTCGCCCGTAGACAAGCGGATGGTGGCGACCTTCGTGCCCTTGAAGTTGGCGATCTGCGCGAGTTCGGCGGCTTTTTCCGGTTTGGCGATCAGCGCCACGTCTCCGCCCATGACCCCGCCGATGATGCGGATTTTCGCGCCCTTGGCGATGTGGGCAAGCGGCGCGGTGGTGCCGAAGGGCGCAACGTCGAGTTTGCCCGAAACCAGCGCGTTGAGGCCGTCGGCGGAGTTCTGGAATTCGATCAGTTCGACGTCCAGCCCTTCTTTTTCGAACAAGCCGTATTCCTTGGCGACGAAGAACTTGGCCTGTCCGGTGACCGGCAGGTAGCCGACCTTGATCGATTCGGCGGCAAGGGCTGGCGTTGAGCCCACCATGACGAACAGCGCGGCGCTGGTGGCGATGAGGGTGGATTTCAATGACATGAGAGTTTCCGTGAGTAAAGAGAGGGCGCAAGTCTAGCGTCTTCCTCATATACCCGAACCGATCAAATACTTCCTTGCATATAACCAGTTTTCAGAAGTGGGGGGCTCAAACCAAACTCGATGTCCGGCGCAAATCCGGCGGAGCGCCGCCGGTCTTCAATTATGAGCAAGACGATCACGGTTACAATGCAACCGATCGGCTCGAGGCGGAACACCATCATGTACACTGGAAAGATGCGACAGATATTATGCCAAGTTGTTTTACTGGCAGCCGGTTTGTTCTCCTTTGCGGCATCCCGCGCCGCAGCAGATGAACGCGCTGCCGCGCTGATCGAGGCCGCGCGCGCGCAAATCGGCGTGACCCGTTTTTACGATAGCGCCTATCGACGGCTGGATTGGCCAAATGGAGATATAGACATGGAACGCGGCGTATGCAGCGACGTGGTGATTCGAGCCTATCGCCGAGCGTTCCAGCACGATTTACAGGTCGCGGTGCATCGGGATATGAAACGCACGTTTTCAGCCTATCCGAAGAATTGGGGATTGAACGCGCCCGACCGCAACATCGACCATCGCCGTGTTCCAAATTTACAAGTTTTCCTTGCCCGGCACGGTGCCAGATTGAAAACGGCAGACGCCTTCCAGCCGGGCGATCTGGTGACGCAAACCGTGGCCCAACGCTTGCCGCATATCGCCATCGTCTCCGACCGGCGCAGCGCGGATGGCCAGCGTTATCTGGTCATCCACAATATCGGCGCGGGCGCGGTGGAAGAAGACACATTGTCTGCCTTTCCCATAACTGGGCATTATCGTTATTTCCCGTAATAGCGGGGACGGGAATATTCAATCCAACAGGGATTTGAATCCTTCTCTCCGCCAGCCGAACAGCTCGGTTTCATAACGCAGAAGGTGAGCATGATGACGGTCATTCGTTCCTTGCTGCTGTTGAACGAGGCCACCATGAAAAATTATGGTGATTATCCAGAAACAGGCTTTTAGCGAAACGGCGTGGACGGAAGAGAAAATACGCCTTGCCCTCGCGGATCATGCGCAGGGCGAAGGCGATTTTGCCGACGGAATCGCAGTCGTCCTCCTGGATTTCACGGAAGGTCTGGATGCCGATGGGCAGTTTCTTGCGGAGCATGGCAGGCTCACGGATCGAATGGAAATGGCTCGAGAGGATCAATCCAACTCGAATGCGGCGCGTATCCAGTGTGCTTGGGAGGCGCCGGCGTCATCGAACAGCACGACATCGAAGCGGCAATTGTGGGCGGTGAACGCGCGACCGGGGCCAGCCAGCCACCAACGCGCGGCGAATATGATGCGCCGACGCTTGGCGGTGGTAATGCTCTCCAGCGCGCCGCCGTAACGGCGGTTGGTACGCAGACGCACTTCGACGAAAACCACGGTGTCGCGCTCCAGGCAGATCAGGTCGATCTCACCGTGGCGGCAATGCACGTTGCGGGCGAGGATTTTCAGCCCGTGTTCGCCGAGATGAGCGGCGGCCCGTGTTTCGGCACTCTGGCCGCGCGCTTGCGCCGACATGGGACGTACACCCACAATCCACCCCCATGCCTTTTTCAGGATTGCGTTCATGAGCGAACTCGGCTCCTTGTTCCCGTCAAATACATCGTCATTATACGTGGTGGCGACGCCGTTGGGAAATCTGGGGGATCTGACGTCGCGCGCGCGCGCGATCCTGGGGGCGGCGGATATCGTCGCCGCAGAGGATACCCGCCATAGCCAGCGTCTGCTCGATGCTTTCGGGATCAAGGCGAAGCTGGTTGCCGCGCACCGGCACAACGAGGAGGAGGTCGCCGCGCGCATCGTCGGCTGGCTGGACGAAGGGCGGCAGGTGGCGCTGATTTCCGATGCCGGTACGCCAGCGATTTCCGATCCGGGCGCCAGGATCGTTGCGCGGGTGAGACAGGCCGGACATGCCGTGGTACCGGTGCCGGGGGCATGCGCGGCGATCGCGGCGCTGTCGGTGGCGGGGTTCGGCGAGGGCGGTTTTCGCTTTGCGGGTTTTTTGCCGGTGAAGACGGCGGCGCGGCAGGCAATGCTTTCGGTATGGGCCAAGGAACACGATATGCTGGTGTTCTACGAGGCGCCGCACCGTGTCGTCGACACCTTGGCTGATATGGCCAAGGTCTTGGGCGGTGAGCGCGAGGTGCTGATCGCGCGCGAACTCACCAAACTGCATGAGGATATCGCTGTCATGGCGCTTGCCGATGCGCCGTCGTGGTTTGCCGCCGATGCCCATCGTTTGCGGGGAGAATTCGTGCTGGTCGTGCGCGGCGCGCCGGTGCGCGCGGCGCACGAGGATATCGGCATCGAGGTGGAACGGGTGCTTGACCTGCTGCTTGCCGAGTTGCCGCTCAAAAGCGCGGTTCGTCTTGCCGCCGAAATCACCGGCGCGCCGAAAAAAGCGCTTTATGGGCGGGCGCTGGCGCGGCAGAGTGAGGCGGAGGAGGGGGAAGACAAGCATTTCCGCAACGTCAAGTAGGCGACACATGCGTCGCTTTTGAACGCTTCGCCATATGCTACGGTGGTCCAGCCAGGTTTCTTACGCCTCGTTGATCCTTCCGGCATAATCACGGGCGAACTGCCATGCGACCCGTCCCGAGCGTGCGCCGCGCATCAGTGCCCATTGCAGGGCTTTCTGGCGCGCGGCTTCGATTCTTTTCTCGTCTACGCCGAAGACGGTCAGCCAGTGAGTGGCGATGGCGAGGTATTCATCCTGGTCGAAGGGATAAAAGGAAATCCACAATCCGAAACGCTCGGAGAGCGAAACCTTTTCCTCGACCGCTTCGCTGGCGTGGATTTCGCCGTCGGCATGGCGCGCCATCCGGTTCTCGTCGTGATATTCCGGCATCAGGTGGCGGCGATTGGAGGTGGCGTAGATCAGCACGTTGTCGGCCAGACCCGACATCGAACCATCGAGCACGCTCTTGAGCGCCTTGTAGGCGATTTCCCCTTCCTCGAAAGAGAGATCGTCGCAGAAGATGATGAAACGTTCCGGGCGCGCGCTCACCATTTCCATGATATCGGGTAGATCGGCGAGGTCGGTCTTGTCGACTTCGATCACCCGCAAACCCTGGGGACCGTATTCGTTGAGCAGGGCCTTGACCAAGGACGATTTTCCCGTGCCGCGCGCGCCGGTCAACAGCACATTGTTGGCCTGGCGTCCGGCGAGGAACTGGCGGGTATTGCGGTCGATGCGCGCCTTTTGTTCGTCGATGTCCCGCAAATCCGC
>JAITCV010000143.1 GCA_031282905.1 Azoarcus sp.
TATCGCGCATCGCCGAGAACGATAACCCCTTCCTGTTTCATGCTCCCGATACGGCGAAGTTCCCAATGTGACCATCCTGGCTCACCTGCTTTTCCACCCCATACCAATAGTTTCATTTCCACCCAAAGCTCATGGCCATGCCAATTGAACCGCCAGCCGTGTAAGCCTGTGGGTTGGTGTTCATCTCCTAACTGCGCAGCAAGATGAATCAAAGAAATGTTGCGCTCATTGTCCACCGTATATGTGGCAGGACCCGCAAAGTGGCTGCAAACGATGCGCTGCTCAAATTCTGGAATCCCGTACTGCTTCCAGTTTGCAGACGTGATGCGTTCATTCACAAAAGCCATGCGGCTACTCCTGCGAAGGATTGGGTTGTGGTGTGTCGGGGTCGTTAGAAAATCTGACGACTTTTATCTTTCCTTGTTCAACAAGCTCAGCGAAACTCATGAGAGTTCTCCTGGTGACAGTTTCAAATCAATGAAGAGATCGCGTCTTGATCTTGTATTGCTCAAGCAAGATCGGATCGGCGATATCGAGAATGCTGCTGTAATTAATATCCACCCTGCCGGAGGCAGAGGGGACAAAGCAGCGGTCAATCAGCGCGAGGACAAGCTTGGTATAGCCCTCCGCGCCATTTTTTGTTACGCCGTACATGGAACCGCGTACTGGATCACCTTCATCAGCAAAATATTCTCTGCCTACCCAAAAACGAAGCAGCCACAGAATATCTGGCGGCACACGCGCTTCAACCGGTTTCGCCGCCGACTGACGACGAATTTCACGAACAAAATAACTGAGTTCGTGTCTATCTAATGGCATTGCCATTTCCGGCGACACATTTTTCGCTCCAGCCAATATCGCTTGGTCGGCAAGCAGTTGGCGATCATTCCAGCGTACAATGCCGCGAATCTGCGGCGTATCCCTTCGATCGACAATAATATCTATCCAAGGGCTGTAAATCTGGCAACTGGAAGACGGACCGCCAGTGAGTGGTGACAGCACTGGAACGGTGTACTCGCGTATAGTATCAAGATCCCAGTACACAAATTGAAGCATGGAGCGTTTCTCCCTTTCGACGCTACGCATGTTTTCCATGTCTCTGGCGCCGTTTATGCAGAGCTTGTCCTTGGTCATTCGGCTCACGATGTGTTCCGTAACGGTTTCTACAAAGGCGCGAAAATGCGGGGGGCTAATCCGGGCGGCAGATATCTGAATCTTGTCTCCTGGCGTCATGATCTGAATTGGCACCATGTCGACAGTGCACGGTGAAATGTCCTCGGCACTCGCGCCGACCGTCATTACACTGACCATGAAAAGGAAAAAACGAAGCATGGGTGTTCTCCTGGTGCAGTTTCAAATCAACGAAGAAGCCGCAAGTTGATTCTGTATTGGTTAAGCAAGATCGGATCGACGTCAAAAATACCACTGTAATGAATGCTCACTCTATCAGAGGCAGATGAGGCAAAAGCAGCGGTCGATCAGCGCAAGGACGAGTTTCGTATAGCCTTCCTTTTCCGTGACCTTGCCCATGGCATCGTGTACTGAATTTGTGAAGGGGGTGCCCTGCTGGGAACGACGAAGCAGCCACAGCAGATCCGGCGGAATACGCTCCTCAATCGGCTTTGCCGCCGCCTGGCCGAGCAGATCCGAACGCTCATACTCAGTGATGAAGTAGCCGAGTTGACGTGGACTCAGTGGCATCGCTTTGCTCAGCGGCACATTTTTCACCCCAGCCAGCACTGCTTGGTCGGCAAGCAGTTGACGCTCGTTCCAGCGCACAATAGCGAGAATCTGTGGAACTGGTTTCCAAAGACCGCGAGTCGACGGTTCGTCCTCCCTCCGTTCAATGGCGAGGTCTATCCAAGGGCTGTAAATCCGACAATTGAGAGGCTGACCTCCAGTGGGAGGCGACAGCATCGGGACGAGGTACTCGTTGTTCATGAAAAGTGGCCAGTATACGAATTGAAACAGAGAGCGTTTCTCCCATTCGGCATGACGCATGTCCTTGGCGCGATTTATGCAAAGTTTGTCCCCAATCATCCGGGCATCGATGTGTTTCGAGACGGTGTCCACGAAGGCACGAAAATGCGCGAGGGAAGCGGGGATTTCGGCGGCGGAGAGCCGAATCTCGTCCCCCGGAATCATGATCTGGATCGGCACCGAGTCGGGGCACGGCGGAACGTCCTCGGCCGCGCTCGCGTCGACCGCCACCACACTGGCGAGGAAGAGAAAAAGGCGCAGGCTCCATGAAAACTGCCCACCATGCGCCATCATCCAGTGCCGCATCGGAGCGAAAACACCTCCCATGCCCAAACCTACATCAGTGCTGTCTTTTGAAATCAACGAGTCGGCGTTTTTTGTTTTCACGATTTTCCTCATCTTCCGCCTGCTTCTTCCATGAAGCGGTTGAACAATTCCGTCAGCTCGTTCGCCCACTGGCTGCGCGCGATCTCTTCAATCCGCGCTGGCGTGCGGATGCTGCGCACGTTGCAGGGCGAGGGCACGAACTGCGCCAGCGGTATCTTGTGAATTCCAGCGGGAAGTCCTGCCGCCATGACGCGCTCCCGAGTGTGGGAAAGATGAATCCGCGACATGGATATCTGGACGTGCCATGGAAGAAATGCGGATTTGTTCTGCAGGCCGACGTTCGGGATGATGGCGCGTCATCCTTTCATGTTTTCTGGCTCTGGCTCATTCTTCCTTCATCGCCACGGCGACCCGTTTGAGCAGCGGGTGCAGCAGGTAGGTGAGCAGAGTGCGTTCGCCGGTGACGATGAGGACTTCGGCGGGCATGCCGGCCTGCATCTGGCGGACGCCGAGAATGGCCATGCCTTCGTCCGTCACCGAAACCCGCGCCAGATAGTAGCCCTGGCCAGTCTGCTCGTTGATGAGCAAGTCGTTCGAGATCGATTCCACCTTGCCCGGCACCACCAGTTGCGGACTGTGGGCGAAGGCGGAGAAACGCACGTCGGCGCTCATCCCCGGTTGCACCCGGTCGATGAATTGGGGCGAGACCTGCGTCTCCAGCAGCAGGGCTTCGCCTTGCGGCACGATGTCCATGATTTTCTGGCCGGGGGCGATGACGCCGCCCACGGTTTGCACCGCCAGCCCGACGACCTGGCCGCTGGCGGGCGCGCGGATCACCGTGCGCGCCAGATCGTCGGTGAGCGCCACGAAACGTTCGCCTTCACCTTCGACCTGGCCGCGTACCTCCGCCAGTTGGGTTTCGACCTCTTTGCGGAACTCTTGCTGTCTTTGCACGATGCGCAGACGTGTTTCCATCTCCGCGCGCCGCGAACGCTCGATGTTGCCTTGCAGGTCGGCAATCGACCCCTGGGTTTCGGCGTGCGTGCGCTCCAGCGCGAGCAGGTTGTTCTTCGGCGCGTATCCTTCGGCCACCAGATCGCGCAGCCCGCCCGCTTCTTCCTTCAGCAGCGCAAGCTGCGCGTGACGCGCCGTCAGCAGGCCCCGGTAAGCGTCGATGGAGGCCGCGTGACCGCGCCGCGATTCTTCCATCGCCTGCACTTCCGCGGCGAGGGCCGAGCGCCGCGAGGTGAAGAGCGCTTCCTGATTGCGCAGCATGTCGGCCACCAGGGGGTCGTCCTGCGCTTTCAACAAATCCGGATGGAATTCGATCCGCTCGCGCTCGCCCTGTTCCGCGACCAGGCGCGCTTCCATGGCGCGCAGGGTGTAGTAGCGCAGCCGTCCGCTTTCGAAATTGGCTTGCGTGGCTACCGGATCGATTTCCAGCAGTGGTTCGCCCTCGCGCACGAACTGCCCTTCTTTTACCCGTACCGCCTTGACGATGCCGCCCGAGAGGTGTTGCACGGCCTTGCGTTTGGTGTCGATCGTCACCATGCCCGGGGTCGGCACGCCTTCGTTCAGGGGGGCGAGCGCGGCCCAAAGCAGGAAACCGCCGAAACCGATGAGCAAGACCCATAGCCCGAAGCGGGCCGGGGAGCGGGTGTCGACGGGCAGGCCCTTGAGTTCATCGCCCTCGTCGTTTGCGCTCTTGCCGCGTGGCGCGGCCACGGGCGGCGGCTGGAGGAAGTCGATGATCTTCGAGGAGGATTTCGAGGATTTCGATGACGAACGCGATGACGAACGAGATTTTCCGGCAGATGATGAAGGCATTAAAGGTGTCCGAGTCAGGTGGGAACAGGGGCGGGAAAGGGCGCGAGGGCGCGCGCGGGCGCATTGTCCGGGCGCGTCGTGTGAAGAGCGCCGGTCAGGCGCGCGATGCGGCCCGCTTCCAGCACCAGGATGCGATCCATCAGCGCCATCACTTGCGGGCGATGGCTCACCAGTACCACGGTCGCGCCCCGCGCCTTCAGGGCGGCGAGGGCGGCAAGCAGGGCGCGATCTCCCGCGTCGTCCAGATTGGCGTTGGGCTCGTCGAGCACCACCAGCCGGGGATTGCCATAGAGCGCGCGCGCCAAGCCGATGCGCTGGCGCTGGCCCCCCGACAACGCCCGCCCGCCTTCGCCTACCTGGGTTTCATAGCCTTTGGGAAAGCGCAGGATCATCTCGTGCACGCCCGCCTGGCGGCAGGCGGCGATGACCTGCGGGGCTTCGAACTGGCTGTAACGGGCCACGTTTTCCGCAATGCTGCCCTCGAACAGTTCCACATCCTGCGGCAGGTAGCCCAGTTCGCGCCGCTCCCACGCCTGGATGGGCCGGCCGTCGAGCAACACGTCGCCCGACCATGACGGCCAGATGTCCAGGATGACCCGCGCCAGGGTCGATTTGCCCGACCCCGACGGTCCCGTCACCCCCAGGGCTACTCCGGCGGGCAAATCCAGCGAGATGTCCTGCAGGATCGGCACCGCCAGCGCCGGGGCGCTGGCGCCGACCCGCGCCAGCCGCAGGGCCATTCCTTGGGCATGATGATGGGCGGCGGCTTCCGATTGTGCCGTCGCTTGTATCGCCCCCCGGGGCGCAAAGGCGTCCAGGGCCGTCTCCAGTTCGAGAAAGGCTTTTTTGGCCGCGATGATTTCCTTCCACGCGCCCATCAAGGCATCGACCGGGTGCGTGGCGCGGCTCATCAGGGCATTGGCCGCGATCATCGCGCCGGGGGAAATTTCGCCCTGGATCACCAGCACGGCCCCCGCTCCCAGACTCAGGGATTGCTGCATGAAACGCACGAAGCGGGTGAGCGCCTGCATTCTCACCTGGGCGTCCTGGCCGCGCTTGCCAAAGGCCAGGGTCAGGCGACGGCGGCGCATCCATGCGCCGCGCATGTTGCCCAGCATCCCCATGGATTCGACGGCAGCGGCATGGCGCAATTTGTTCTCCAGCACCACGGCTTCCTTGCGCGCCGCCTGGGCCGCATCTTCCAGTGGCGCGGCCATGACTTGGCTCGACAGCCAGGCCAACCCGCACAGGATCAGGCAGAACACGATCGCCAATCCGCCCAGCCAAGGATGGAGCAGGAAGAGCACCAGGATATAGATCGGCGTCCACGGCGCGTCGAACAGGGCAAACAACCCCGCGCCGGTCAGGAACTGGCGAATGCGAGTGAGATGTTCGAACAGACGCGCGCCGTCCACCCCGCCCATCTCCAGGTTATGCAATCCGAACGCGGTCTCGAAGACGCGCGCATTCAGCGTCATATCCAGCCTGACCCCCAGCCGCACCAGCAGGCGCGCGCGCACCCATTCGGCAAAGCTCATCGCCCCCAGAAAGAGGAGCAGCATCAGTGTGACCGCATAAAGGGTGAATTCGCTGTAGCTCACCATCACCCGGTCGAAGATCTGCAACATGTAGAGCGTCGGGGTGAGCATCAGCAAATTGACCAACGCGGTAAAACCCAGCGCATAGGCGAACTCGCGCCGGAACGACATCAGGAAACGGCTCAATTCGCCACGTTTGGCGGTCGGTTTCATCGCTTTCATGCCTGTGTCTGTCCCACGCGCCGCGGGGCCGGTTTGCCGTTCAGCGCCGCGAGCACCTCTTCGCAGGGACCGAACATCTTCGCTTCGCCCTCTACCAACAACAGCATCAGGTCCGCCGCCACCAACAGGTTTTTGCGATGCGTGATCGCCACCACGCTCGCCCCCGCCGCGCGCAGGATCTCCAAGGCCCCAAGCAGCGCCTTCTCCCCGGCTTCGTCCAGGCTGGCGTTGGGCTCATCGAGCACCACCAGCCGAGGTTCGCCATAGAGCGCCCGCGCCAGGCCGATGCGTTGGCGCTGGCCGCCGGAGAGTTTCGCGCCGTCCCCGCCAATCTTGGTGTCATAGCCCTTCGCCAAGGTGGCAATGAAATCATGCACGCCCGCCAGCCGGGCCGCGCGTTTGATCTTCTGGCGATCGGGTTTGCCGAAGCGAGCGATGTTCTGCGCCACCGTGCCATCGAACAGAGCCACATCCTGGGGCAGGAAACCGATATGCGGCCCCAATTCCATCTTGTCCCAGGCAAATATATCGGCGCCATCGAGGCGCACGGTGCCCGCCGCGCTCGGCCAGACCCCCACCAGCACGTGCGCCAGCGTGGATTTGCCCGATGCCGAAGGCCCGACCACGGCCAGGATCTGGCCCGGCGTCATGTCGAACGAAATCCCGCGCAGCGCCAGCGTGTCGCTGCCCGGCGCGCAGGCGCTCACGTTTTCCACCCGCAACTGCCCTTGGGGCGGCGGCAGCGTCAAGCCCGCTTCGAGGGCGGGAATCTTCGCCAACAGGATTTCCAGGCGCGTAAAGGCTTCGCGCGCGGCGGCGACATTGCGCCAGCCGGTGATGACCTGCACCAGTGGGGCCAGCGCTCGTCCGGCCAGGATCGAGGCCATCAGCACCAAGCCGGTCTCGCCGCTGAAATACCCGCCGAGCAAGAGCCACGCGCCCAGCCCCAACATCAGCGAACTCGTCACCAACTGCACGTATTTCGACAGCGCGCCATACAGCCCAGCCCGGTCGGAAGCCCCGGCCTGATGACGCAGCAATTCGGTCTGCATTTTCAGCCAGCGGCGGCGCAAGCCCTCCGCCATGCCCATCGCCCGCACGACCTCGACATTTTTCAGCGCGCCCTGCACGAAATGCCTCGCCTGGCTCGACAAGGTATTGGCCATCGACAGCAACGGCCCGGACGACTTGCCGTTCAGCGTGGCAATCACGCCCTGCACGAGCGTGCTGACCAACCCGAACCAGCCCAGCACCGGATCGATCCAGAAAATCACCCCGATCAGCAGCAACGCCATCGGAATATCCATTAGCCCCGCCATCGCCGCGCCGCCGATGAAATCCCGCACCGTGGCGACATCCTGCACGCCGCGCTGGGCCAGCGCGCGCTGACCGTGCAGTCTGGCCCGGAACACGGCTTCATAAACACGGTCTCCCAGGGCGCGATCGAACCCTTCCGCCGCACGCCGCAACACGCCTTGCCGCGCCCATTGCAGGCATTCCAGTACCGCATAGGCCAGCGCGAGCAGCAGGGTGAGCATGAGCAAGGTCGTCATGCTGCTGCTGTTGATCACTCGATCATACACTTGCAGCATGTAGACCGACGGCGACAGCATCAGGCCGCCGATCGCCACGCTGAAGCCCACCGCGCACGCGAAATCGGGCTGTTGCTGGTGCAAGGCGAGGCGGGGTTCGGTCAAGCTGTTTTCGGCAAGCATGCGTTCATATCCGGATCACAAGAAACTCAAAAGACGTCCACATAAAAATGGCGCGCGCCGCGAAACATACCCGACAAACCCCATGCAGGCAAACCGGACATGGGGTTTGCATGGGTTTTTGTACACTCAGCCGTGAGCCATCCTGATGAATCATCATCCCCGACAGAGGCTTGCGGTCGCGCTTCTTCCGGTGTTGCCCCTTCCGCTT
>JAITCV010000234.1 GCA_031282905.1 Azoarcus sp.
ATGGCTTGTGGATTGGCCGGTTCCGGCAGCCAGCGGCCTATGACGCCAAATGTGATGAATACGGCACAGGCTTTTTCCGCCCGGGAAAAATCCCCGCCGCGCTGCCAGCCGATGAGGCCAAAATCCAGTGGCGTGGAAAGAACGCAAGGCCCCGACGCAAGACCGCCAGCCACAATGCTCCGCGATGAAACAGCAGCCACGATCCGTTGCCGTGACGTAGGCGGAGGACTCTAGGGCGGGGGGCGCTTGTCAAGTTGTGAAAATACAATATGTAGTGTTATTTAGAGTGCTTTATACCGTATGTAGGGGTGAGCGCCGATCCCGCATGGAGTGGTGATATACATTCATCTTTGCATATTGTCATATATTGATAGACGCTGATGTCATGGATATGCCGCTCCGGGCAGCCAGGGGCAAGAAGCTTCCGCAATCATGACTTACCCCCATGGGCTTCGCGCCACTTTCTTGAATGTGATTGTTCATGCCATGCCGCTCCAGATCATTGCCATCTCTGCGGTAGAATTCCAGTCCCTCATGACTGGCGGTTTTTCCGATGGAGCGGCGACATGGAATGCACGATCAAATGGATGGATGGCGCGAGTTTCCTCGCGGAAACCGGCAGCGGTCATCTTCTTGCCATGGACGGCGCGCCTGAGGCCGGCGGGCGCAATCTCGCGCCCCGGCCCATGGAAGTGGTGCTCGCGGGCACCGGGGGATGCACGGCTTTCGATGTGGTGGCGATTCTCAGGAAAGGGCGTCACGATGTGCGCGGCTGCACGGTGAAACTCAGCGCTGAACGCGCCCAGGCCGACCCCAAGGTGTTTACCCGCATCCGCTTTCACTACACCGTAAACGGCAAGAATCTCAAACCCGAAGCGGTCGAGCGCGCGATCCACCTTTCAGCGCAAAAATACTGCTCGGCCTCGATCATGCTGGGCAAGACCGCCGAAATCAGCCATGAGTGGACGATTGTCGAGGCTGATTGAAGAAGAACCCTCCGGGAGCGAGGGAACTAGCAAAGATTCCTGAGTCAATTCCCACCGCGCAGCCGTGCCATGGCCATCGATGCCGCCGCCGTGCGTGTTTCCACGCCAAGCTTTTCGAATACATGTTCCAGGTGTTTGTGCACGGTGCGTGGGCTGGCGCCGAGGATGTCGCCGATATCGCGGTTGGTCTTGCCGCGGATCACCCAGTAGAGCACTTCGGCTTCGCGGGAGGTGAGGGGGAAGGCGTCCATCAGCGCCTCGACGGCGCGCTTGTCATTTTCTTCGCGCAATACCACCAGCCAGGCTTCATCATTGCCTTGGTCATGGAATGAAGCGAGCAAGCGGCGGGGGCCGTCGATGGCGACCAGCGGAGAGATTTCGCCGCGCACGCCGCGTGCGGCGTGCGCGGCTTCGACCCAGGAGAGGAGTTGCGGCGGTGCTTCCTCGGGGCCGGGCATCGGCGCGTCGGGGGTAAACCAAGCGCGAATCAACTGGCGGGCGAGCGGGGTTTGCCATACCAGGCGGCCATTTTTCGCGCTGATCGCCACCGTGGCCTGGCCAAAGGCGTCGAGCGCGTTGCGGGCTTGTTTCATCTGGCGAGCGTTTTGCACATGGGCGGCGATGCGCGCCAGGACTTCGGCGGGTTTGATCGGTTTGGTGACGTAGTCCGCACCACCGACGGCGAAGGCGGCGACGACGTGTTCGGTTTCGGTCAGTCCGGTCATGAAAATGAGCGGAATGGCGCGGGTGGCGAAATCGGCCTTCAACCGGCGCGCGACCTCGAAACCGTCCATTCCCGGCATCAGCGCGTCGAGCAGCACCACGTCGGGCAGGCTCTGGCGCGCGCGGGCAAGCGCGCTCTCGCCGTCGGTGGCGACCAGCACCAGATAACCCGCGTCATCGAGCGCGTCGTGCAGCAGCGCGAGATTTTCCGGCACGTCATCGATGATGAGGACGATGCCGGCGCTTGTTTCGGCCAAAGTGTTCATCATAAAAATTCCTCCGGTGCCGGCAAAGCCCAGGTCTGCCGACGGCCAGCTTCGCTTTCGCGGGTCGGGGTTTCGCCAATTGCGCCACGGCTCGACCAACAGGATGCGCAATCCATTCAGGGAAATCCGTCATGTTCGTTCTCCTTGTGATGCGCTGGCTCCGGCGGTTGCGCGGATTGGCCATGGATCGATCGATCAGCGCGGCTGTATCTTGCTGGGGACATGTTCATTCTCGGGATCGCTGGAAGCCCCGCCACGGGGCGAGACGAATTTTGATGGGGGCGGCGCGCCCACGGAGATTCCGCCGGGCGATTGGGCGGATGGCCGGGATGGTTTCTGGGGATGACGCGGCGGCGATGGATGGGCTGGGAGATAGGGGCGGTTGATGTGGGAGGGATACGGCCCATATTGGCCGTATCTGCCGCCGTACCCATAGCCGGGATACCACAAACCTACCGCGGGCTGGGGCGTGGCGCTTTCGCGCTGGATTTGTTGGACGCGCTCCTGGGCGTCGCGCGCGGCCTGTTCAGCCTCTTGCGCCGCGCGCCGCGCCCGGTCGGCGGCTTGCCAGGCGGCGTCGGGATCGGCGTTGCGGGCGGCATTGACCCGCTCGCGCTGTTCGCGGGTCACGGCCATGATCTCGGCGCGCCGGTAGTCGCGGTTGGCGAGGGCATCCTGGATGCTGGCATCCACTTGGCGTAACACGGCATCGGTATCCGTGCCCGAGAGCGCGTCATCGGTGCGGACGATCCGGCTTTGGTCGCCCGGCCTGGAGCAGGGCGTCTGCGAGTATTCGACCGCGCCGGATGTCGAAGTGCAGCGATAGACCTGGGCATGCGCCGGCGCGTCCGCCGTCAGCGCAAGGATGAGTGTGGTTGTAATCGACATATGAAGCGTATGCCGTTCGTTCATGATCGCCTCCACTGTTTGCATTGTTCTGTCTTGCATGCACCCGATAGTCTACGCCCGATGACATGAGCGCGCCGCAGGCAATCGCGTGAAATTGCCCTTGTTGCGCGGGACTTGCATAGCGGCTGCGGTATGATCTGGCGCGAGGCGCGCGCGTGAATCGGGCGTGCTGACCCAGGCTCGCTGGCCCGGCAATTTCAACCAGATCACCCACTCCGGCGTCGCCGTGACGGCGGGGTTTCGTTTATTCAGGAATCATCATGAACGTTTCCGTTCGTACCCGTTTTGCCCCCAGCCCGACGGGTTACCTGCATATTGGCGGCGCGCGCACGGCGCTGTTTTCGTGGGCGTATGCTCGCCACCATGGCGGCAAATTCATCCTGCGTATCGAGGATACCGACCTCGAACGCTCCACGCCCGAGGCAGTGCGGGCAATCCTGGACGGGATGCAGTGGCTTGGGCTGGAATATGACGAAGGTCCGTTCTACCAGATGCAACGGATGGATCGCTACAAGGAAGTCATCGGGCAGATGCTGAAGGCGGGGACAGCGTATTACTGCTATACCTCGCCCGCTGAACTGGATGCCTTGCGCGAGGCGCAACGCGCCCGGGGCGAGAAACCGCGCTATGACGGGCGCTGGCGGCCTGAACGGGGCAAGACCTTGCCGTTGCCGCCCGTCGGGTCGCCAGTGGTGCGGTTCAGGAATCCGGCCAATGGCGTGGTGGCCTGGGACGATCTGGTCAAGGGCCGGATCGAGATCGCCAATGCCGAACTCGACGACTTCATCATCGCTCGCGCCGATGGCACGCCGACCTACAATTTCTGTGTGGTGGTCGATGACTGGGACATGGGCATCACCGAGGTCATCCGTGGCGACGATCATGTGAACAACACGCCGCGGCAGATCAACGTGCTGCGCGCGCTCGGCGCGCGGGAGCCTCGATACGGCCACCTGTCGATGATTCTCGGCCCCGATGGCGCCAAGCTCTCCAAGCGCCACGGCGCGGTGAGCGTGATGCAATACGATGAGGATGGCTATCTGCCCGAGGCCGTGGTGAATTACCTGGCCCGTCTGGGCTGGAGCCATGGTGACGATGAGATTTTCAGCCGCGGGCAGTTCATCGAGTGGTTCGATCTCGATCATGTCACACCGTCGGCGGCGCAATTCAGTTTCGAGAAGTTGAACTGGCTGAATGCGCATTACATCAAACAGGCCGACGATGCGCGTCTCGCCGCCGAGGTGGCGAGACGTCTGAAGAAGCGCGGCATCGACCACGGCAATGGTCCGGCGCTGACCGCGATCATTGCGCTCTACAAGGAGCGCGCCACCCATCTCAACGAACTGGCGGAGGCGGTCGTGCCCTATTGCGTGGCACCGGAAATTGCGCCGGAACTGGCGGAGAAGCATCTCACCGCGCCCGCCCGCGCCGCGCTCCAGCATCTGGGCGGACGTTTTGCCATACTGACGAGTTGGGAGAAAGGGACGATCAACCAAGCGATCAAGGACACCATGAATGCGCATGGGTTGAAAATGCCACAAGTGGCGATTCCGTTGCGGGTGGCGCTGCTGGGCGTGACCCACACGCCTTCCATCGATGCCGTGCTCGAGGTGCTGGGCCGCGACCGGGTGCTGGCAAGGCTCGCGTGTTTTGAGTAGAGATGGCGCGTCGGAAAGGCGACCCGGTCGGAACGCCAAGGCAAGCTGAATCGCCCTGGGGATACCATGAGGTCAGGAACCCCAGGGCACGCACGGGAGCCTGTCCATCCATTCCAAAAACGTAATGACATCGGCTTTTTCGGGAGACGAAGGCGGCTTTTTCAATGAGCAATCAGTATGCGGCGCTGATCTTGTCGTACAGCGCGACCGCGCCGGAAGTTTCCCTGTCTTTCGAACGCGGGCCTGATGGCGATATCTTTCTACCTTCTGATTTACTTAGCAGTTTTTATTATTTGGGCTTTTCCCGGACACGGTTAAGCTGTTCGACCGTGTTTTGTCGCGGGTAACGGGCAAACGGTTTTTTCGAGGTTTTTCCGAGGTTTTTTTCGAGTTTCGCGCAGTATCTTTGGGAGGTATCCATGTCTCAAGAAAATACGAGCCAGGTTGGAGAACAGCCTTTTTTCGATGCCGGACGGCGCACTTTCCTGCGCGTCGGCGGTTCCGCCGCGCTGGCCGCGCCCTTGCTGGCGCTGGGGAGAAATGCCTGGGCCGAGCCCGCTGCCGGCGGACTTATCCCATTGACTTTCGCGTGGAGCCAGGTTTCCTTTTGCCTGACGCCCATTCCTGTCGCCAAGGAAACCGGCATTTTCGAGAAGAACGGGCTCGACGTTAATCTGATCAATTATTCCGGCTCGAATGACCAGTTGCTGGAATCGCTCTCGACCGGCAAGGCGGACGCGGCGGTCGGCATGATCCATCGCTGGCTGAAGCCGCTGGAATCCGGCTTCGACGTCAAGATCGTCGCGGGCATGCATGGCGGATGTGTCCGTCTGGTCGCCTACAAGCCCACGGGCATTACCCGCCTGGAGGATCTGCGCGGCAAATCGATCGGCGTGCCCGATCTGGCGCAGCCCGCCAAACATTTCTTCTCTGTTTTCCTGAAACGCCACGGCATCGACCCCGAACGCGAAGTGACCTGGAAAGCCTATCAGGGGGATTTGCTTGGACTGGCGGCGGAAAAGGGCGAAATCCAGGCCATCGCCTACAGCGATCCAACTTTGTATCGCATCGAGCGCGACATCAAGGGCGGCTTCGTGCAATTGGCAACCAATACCGATCCTCCTTACCACGACAAAACCTGCTGCGTGATCGGCGTGGGAGGGCAATTGGTGGCGAAGAACCGTCCCGCCGTGGCGGCGCTGACGCGTTCATTGATCGAAGCCTACAACTGGACGAACGAGCACCGGGAAGAAGGCGCGAAAATTTTCCAGAAATACGCGGTCAATCTAACGCTGGAAGAATTGCTTCATCTCTACAAACAACTCACCCTTCATTCCCATCCGATCGATACGGAGCTACGCGATCAAATCGCGTTTTACGCGCAGGATTTCAAGGACTTGGGCGTGCTGAAAGCGAGTACCGATCCCCAGAAACTGGCCGACCATATTTCCGCCAGCGTGCTGTAGCGAGTGCTGTTTGCCTGGAAGCGCCGACATGGCGCTTCCGATGTCCCATGTGAGAGGAATTCGCCATGAATGTCAGAGCAGCGTTGGAGCAGTCGCCGGTCAGGGAGGCGCCGCCAGAATTACCGGGCGTTGCCGTCCTGTACCCCCCGGAAGCCACCGCGATACCGGCGTCCGCCTCATTGCAAACACAGGAAAGCATTCCTGCAGGAACTTTCCGTTTTTACTGGTTCGGCCTTGCCGCCGTCGCGGCCTGGGCGCTGCTCGGCGCGGTCACGCTCATCCTGCCGGACAGGCCCGCCGGATTCAACGAGTCCTGGGCCTATACGCGGGAATTCGGCGTGCTCGCCCTTGTTTTTTCCGCGTTCTGGGCAACGCTCACCGTGCTTGCCAGCTTTCGGCAAGGGCCTCGTTTCGTCCGGCAAATCGACGGGCTTTTTCGTTACAGCGTGCCCTGGATCATCGTTAGCGCGTTGATTTTTGCGCTCTGGGAATATTTGACCGCCAAGCAGGGAGTGCCCGACTGGGCCCAATTGAATCCTCCCTTTTTCGCGCCGCCTTCCGCCTTGATCGACGCTTATTTGAGTGATTACGCACGTCTGGCGGATAGCGCTTATAACTCGGTCAAGCTGCTTTTGGAAGGCATCCTCTGGGGCGTGGCGGTTGGCTTCATTACTGGCGTTTCCATTGGCTGGTCGAAACGCGCCAATTACTGGGTGCATCCGATCCTGCGCCTGGTCGGCCCCTTGCCGCCGACCGCGCTGTTGCCGCTCGCCTTTTTCTTTTTCCCGTCGAGCCATGCGGCTTCTGTTTTCCTGATCGCGTTGGCAACGGGTTTTCCGGTCGCGATTCTTTCGTGGTCGGGGGTGGCCAGCGTCAACAAGGCTTATTACGATGTCGCGCGCACCATGGGGGCTTCCGAATGGTTCCTGATCTTTCGCGTTGCCGTGCCCGCCGCCTTGCCGCAGGTATTCGTTGGCCTGTTCATGGGATTCGGCGCTTCTTTCGTCGTATTGATCGTCGCGGAAATGATGGGGGTCAAATCAGGGCTGGGCTGGTATCTCACCTGGGCACAGGGTTATGCCGCCTATGTCAATATGTACGCGGCGCTGATCATCATGACCATTATTTTTTCCGGCCTCATTTCACTTCTCTTTGCCATGCGTGATCGTGTGCTCATCTGGCAGAAAGGAATCGTCAAATGGTAGCCGCCTTGCAGAAAAAAAGCCCGTCCGCCGCAGCGGAAACACCGGCGAGCGTAGCGGGCGCGGCGTCTTCGCGGATTCGCATTGCTGCCGTCAGTCACGGCTTCGATGGGCCTTCCGGCCGGTTGGAAGTATTGGAAAATGTCGATCTCGATATTGCGCCCGGCGAATTTGTTGCTCTTCTGGGCCCCAGCGGTTGCGGTAAATCGACGCTTTTGCGTTTGGTCGCGGGTTTGGAACAAGCGAGCAAGGGATCGATTACCCAGGATGGTCAGCCAATTACCCAGCCCGACCCCTCGCGCATCGTGGTATTCCAGGATCCGACGCTTTTCCCCTGGCGAAAGGTGTGGGATAACGTCGCGCTCGGTTTGCAGGCGCAGGGCATCCTGAAGCAGGAAAAGGGCAGGGTGGATGAGGCGCTGAAAAGAGTGGGATTGCAGGATTTCGCCCATTCCTGGCCGCACCAACTCTCCGGCGGCATGGCGCAGCGGGTGGCGTTGGCGCGCGCGCTGGTGAATAACCCCAGGCTGCTGATTCTCGATGAGCCGCTTGGCAAACTCGATTCATTGACCCGGCTGGAATTGCAAAGCGAGTTGGTATCCCTGTGGCGCAAGAATGGTTTTTCCGCGCTGCTGGTGACTCACGACATCGAGGAAGCCTTGTTTCTTGCCCAGCGTGTGGTGATATTCAGCCCGCGGCCGGCAAGAATCATCGCCGAGATCAAGGTCGATCAGCCTTATCCCCGCCATCGCGGCGACCCCGCGCTCGCCGAATTGCGGCGCGAGGCGCTGGAGCGGCTGGGGTTGGCGCAAAGCTGGTAGTGTTTCACATTTGTCATTGCATGGTGGCTATCGATCCGCAGCAATTCAGGAGCGACGCATGCGGCTTTCGCAATGACGAATGCGAGACATGTGCTCGCGGGAAAATTCATGACGGCACGGCATCCCCGGCGGTGAAGAAACACGCCAGGGCGTCTGCGTCGATGTTCATTCCTGTGGCATGGGCGCGCGCCAGCAGCGTCCAGTAATAACGGTAGGAGGCGCGGTCGTGGAGTTGGCCGCGATGGCGGATCGGCCCCCAGGATGCTTGTTGTGCCGCGAGCAAGATGGCGCTGGCGTCTTCGACTTCGGTGAAATCGGGTTGCATCGCGGCGATGATGGGGGCGATCTGGCTGGGGTGGATGCTCCACATCCGCAGATAGCCGAATTCGAGCCGGGCGCGGCGGGCGTCGTGGGCGACGATGTCGGGGGCGTTGAGCTCGGTGGTGACGTTGTGGGCGGGCACGATGCCGTTGGCGAGCGCGGCGGCGGCGATTTTCGTCTTGGCTCTTGCGATCAAGGGGTGTTCGAATTGTCCGGGGCTTTTCATGGCCGCGCCGGGAATGGCGCCGTGGTGGGCAGAAACGAAGTCCATCAGGCCGAAATCGAGTGATTCCACGCCCGGCAGCGCGGCGATTTGCCACACTTCGTGCAAGGCGCCGTGGGTTTCGATCAAGACATGGACGGGCAGGGCGCGGTGGTGATTTCCGTCCGTTTCTGCTTCGATCCGGCGCAGGGCGGCGATCTGGGTTGCCGCGTCCTGGGCGGAGCGGACTTTGGGCAGGGTGATGAACGCGGGCCGCCGCGCCGCATGACCGACCAGGATGTCGAGGTCGCGTTGCCAGTGGGGATGGGTGATGTCGTGGATGCGGGCGCCGACTCGGCCCCAGCGGTTGTCCGGGCTGGCGATGAGTTCGGCCACCATGGTCGCGTGCCGACTTTCTTCGCCAGCGGGAGCGCCGTCTTCACAGTCGGCGGTGATGTCGAACAGCGGCCCCATCTCCTGCTGGAGGATGAGCGCCTTGCGGATGAATTTTTCAGCGCCTGCGTAATGATCGACGACGGGCAGGGCGGGCAGGGGCTTTTCGCCCGCGAAAAGAATGTCGCGGGGATGGCGGGGAGAAGTCATCGTCGGGAACGAATGCGGAGGGAGTAAAAGAAAAAGCGCGCACACCCGGTTTGCGCGCTTTTTCCTGTGCGGACGAATCAGGCCAGCAGGTCTTTTACGCCGTCGCGTTCTTCGAGCAGTTCGTTGAGGGTCTTGGTCATGCGTTCGCGCGAGAAGGCATCGATTTCCAGGCCCTGGACGATCTTGTATTCGCCGTTTTCGGTGGTGACCGGAAAGCCGTAGATGATGCCTTCGGGGATGCCGTAGGAGCCGTCGGAGGGCACGCCCATCGTGACCCATTCGCCCTGCGAACCCAGCACCCAGTCGCGGATGTGGTCGATGGCGGCGTTGGCCGCCGAGGCCGCCGACGACAGGCCGCGCGCTTCGATGATGGCCGCGCCACGCTTGCCGACGGTGGGCAGGTAGACGTCCTTGTTCCAGGCGTCGTCATTGATCAGGCTCTTGACCTGGTCGTTGTTGGAGGTGACGAAACGGTAGTCCGCATACATGGTGGGCGAGTGGTTGCCCCATACCACCAGGTTCTTCAGGCTGGAGACGGCGCGACCGGACTTGGTGGCCAGTTGCGACAAGGCACGGTTGTGATCAAGACGCAGCATGCCAGTGAAATTCTTCGCCGAGACGCGGCCATATTTGACGGCAATTTCCTTGGTGATGTAGGCGTTGGTGTTGCAGGGGTTGCCCACCACCAGCACCTTGATGCCGGGGTCGGCGTATTGGCCGATCGCCGCGCCCTGCACGGTGAAGATCTTGGCGTTTTCGGTCAGCAGATCCTTGCGTTCCATGCCCGGGCCGCGGGGGCGGGCGCCGACCAGCAGCGCAATGCCGGCATCCTTGAACGCGACAGCGGGGTCGTCGGTGGCGACGATGCCGGCGAGCAGCGGAAAGGCACAGTCTTCCAGCTCCATGATCACGCCCGCGAGGGCTTTCTGGGCCTGGGGCAGGTCGAGCAGTTGCAGGATGACGGGTTGATCCTTGCCCAGCATTTCGCCACTGGCGATGCGAAACAGCAGGCTGTAACCGATTTGGCCGGCGGCGCCGGTAACGGCCACGCGAACAGGCGTTTTGCTCATGGTTGGTCTCCCTTTTACTGAAAAACTTGGATGGTGGATTGCCACGGTTTTGTCACGCGGCGTGACCGGGGAGCAGGGTGAAAAAATATCCTGCGATAGACCGGGCGGGACGTACAAGCTGAGGCGGGTGCATGGTATGCGGAAACAGCGTGACTCTGCAAGCAGGCAAATTACATGTTATGTCTTATGTAAGATATATATCGACCTATGGACGTCCGGAAATTTTTGTGCTCCAATGCGCGAATGGCAAAGGAATCTCCCACATTCAGTCCACTCTACCGCCAGATCAAGTCCCTGATTTTACAGGCGCTTGAGGCGGGGGAGTGGCGACCCGGGCAGGTTATTCCCAGCGAACAGGAACTGGCGCTGCGCTTCAACGTTTCGCAGGGAACGGTGCGCAAGGCCATCGATGAGATCGCGGCGGACAACATCCTGGTGCGCAAGCAGGGCAAAGGTACTTATGTCGCCTCGCACAACGATCCGCGCCAGATGTTTCGTTTCCTGCGCCTGGTGCCGGAAGACGGACCGCTGATCCACCCGAAGAGCGAGCCGCTCGATTGCTGGCGAGCCAAGGCCGGGCAGGAAGCGGCGCGCATGTTGGCGATCGAGTCGGGGGCGCCGATCGTCATCGTGCGCCGGGTGTTGAAGTTCGATGCCCAGCCCATCGTCGCCGATGAAATCTATCTACCCGGGGAGCTCTTCCAGGGCTTGACCCTTGAAATGCTGCAAAGCTGGAACAGTTCGCTTTATTCGCTGTTCGAGACCCGTTTTGGCCTGCGCATGCTGCGCGCCCAGGAGCGTATCCGAGCGGTGGCCGCCGACCGGGAAGCCGCCGACCTGCTCCAGGTGCCCGAAGGCACGGCGCTGCTGTCGGTCGAGCGGGTGACTTACACATACGCAGACAAGCCAGTGGAATGGCGGCGAGGCATGTATTCGACCGCCGATCACTATTACCTGAACGATCTGACCTGAGCGATCTGACCTGAGGCAAGCAGGGGATTTGCCCGGGAAGAATTCAGGTTTCCGAGTTTCGGCGTTTTTCGCCGTTCATGTGAGGGGGGACATCTTCATGTCGGAAACGACAACATTCAAGCCAAGACCGAAATATCTGAACGTCGTCCAGATCCGGCTGCCGCTGCCGGGCATCGTATCCATTTTTCATCGAGTGAGCGGGGCGGGACTCTTCCTGCTGCTGCCTTTCCTGATCTGGCTGCTCGATCTCAGCCTGACGTCGGAATCGTCGTTTGTCCAGTTCAAGGCGGTGATCGGTCATCCGCTGGTCAAGCTGTTGCTGTTGGGACTGTTGTGGGCCTATCTGCATCATTTCTGCGCGGGGATTCGCTTCCTGCTGCTCGATGTCCACAAGGGGCTGGATTTGCCGTGCGCGCGCCGGTCCGCGCGTATCGTTCTGATCGTGAGCCTGGCGCTCACCGCAATCATCGGGGTGAAACTATGGTGACTCGTCATATCGTCGGCGCGCATTACGGTCTGAAGGACTGGATCGCGCAGCGCGCCACCGCCGTCTACATGGCGCTGTTTACGCTGGCTTTCGTCGCCTGTACCTTGTGCCTGCCGGAGCTGGACTACCTTTCCTGGCGGGCGCTGTTCTCGTCGGCATTGATCCAGTTCTTCGGTTTCCTGTTCGCGCTCTCGCTTTTCTACCATGTCTGGATCGGCGTGCGTGATATCTGGATGGACTACGTGAAGCCGGTCGGGCTGCGTCTGGCGCTGCACTTGGTCACTCTTTTCCTGCTCATCGGCTACGCCGCCTGGGTCGCCCGGATTTTGTGGAGGTTGCAAGCGTGAGCAACAAGGTAACAAAACGTACTTTCGACGCGGTCATCGTCGGCGCGGGCGGCGCTGGTCTGCGCGCCGCGCTGCAATTGTCCGAGGCAGGGCTGAAGACCGCCGTGCTCTCCAAGGTGTTCCCGACCCGTTCGCACACCGTCGCCGCGCAGGGCGGAGTGGCCGCTTCGCTCGGCAATACCACCGAGGACAACTGGCACTGGCACATGTACGACACCGTCAAGGGCTCGGACTGGCTGGGCGACCAGGATTCCATCGAGTTCATGGTGCGCAAGGCCAACGAGGTCGTGGTCGAGCTCGAACACTATGGCATGCCATTCGACCGCACCGACAACGGCAAGATCTACCAGCGCCCGTTCGGCGGGCATTCGCAGAATTATGGCAAGAGCCCGGTGATGCGCTCCTGTGCGGCGGCCGACCGCACCGGGCACGCCATGCTCCACGCGCTCTATCAGCGCAACGTGCGCGCGCACACCCAGTTCTTTGTCGAGTGGATGGCGCTCGATCTGCTCCGCGATGCCAGCGGCAACGTGCTCGGCGTGACTGCGCTGGAACTGGAGACTGGCGAAGTCAGCATTTTCCACGCCAAGGCGACGATCTTCGCCACCGGCGGTTCGGGACGCATCTACTACTCCTCGACCAATGCCTTCATCAATACCGGCGATGGCGTGGGCATGGCGGCGCGCGCCGGCATTCCGCTCGAGGACATGGAGTTCTGGCAGTTCCACCCGACCGGTGTGGCGGGCGCGGGCGTGCTGATCACCGAGGGGGTGCGCGGCGAGGGCGGCATCCTGCGCAATGGCGGCGGTGAGCGCTTCATGGAACGCTACGCGCCCAACCTCAAGGATCTGGCCTCGCGCGACGTGGTGTCGCGTTCGATGGTGACGGAAATCAACGAAGGGCGCGGCTGCGGGCCGGACAAGGATCACGTGATGCTCGACATCACCCACCTGTCGCCCGAAGTCATCATGAAGCGCCTGCCCGGCATCCGCGAGATTTCGATCCGTTTCGCCGGCGTCGATCCGATCAAGGCGCCGATTCCGGTGGTGCCGACCTGCCATTACCAGATGGGCGGCATTCCAACCAATTACAAGGGCCAGGTGGTGGTGCCGAAATTCGGCAACGCGGATACGCCGGTGCCCGGTTTTTATGCCGCGGGCGAATGTGCCTGCGCCTCGGTACACGGCGCCAACCGTCTTGGCACCAACTCGCTGCTCGATCTGCTGGTGTTCGGCAAGGCCGCGGGGGAAAGCGTGGTCGATGATTTCAGGGCCGGCAACCTGGAACTGAAGCCCTTGCCCGAAGATGTCGCCGATCGCACGCTTGCCCGCCTCGACCGCCTGGAGACCCAGAGGGATGGCAGCAGCGTCAATGATGTGCGCCTGGCAATGCAACGCACCATGCAGAAACACGCTGGCGTGTTCCGTTTCAAGGATTTGTTGAAAGAAGGCGTCGAAAAAATCCTCAAGGTGGCCGGGGACGCCAGATATACCCAAATCGGCGACAAGTCCAAGGTGTGGAACACCGCGCGCCAGGAGGCGCTCGAACTCGACAACCTGATCGAAGTCGCCAAGGCCACCATGGTGTCGGCGGAAGCGCGCAAGGAATCGCGTGGCGCGCATGTGCGCGACGATGCCGTGGATACGCCCGAACATCCGAACGGCCGTGATGACACCAACTGGCTCAAGCACACCCTGTGGTTCAGCGCGGACAACCATCTCGAATACAAGCCGGTGCGCTTGAAGCCGATGTCCAGCGATGTCGAGCCCATCGCGCTTGCCAAGCGTACCTACTGAGTGCGGGAGAGAAACAAGAAAATGAGCAAGCGTACCGTTCAATTCAAGATCTATCGCTACGATCCGGACAAGGATGCCGCGCCCTACATGCAGGATATCTCGGTCGAGCTGGAGCCGTCCGACAAGAAACTGCTCGATGCCCTGGTGCGGCTCAAGGCCAAGGATGACAGCATTGCCTTCCGCCGCTCCTGCCGCGAGGGCGTATGCGGTTCCGATGCGATGAACATCAACAACAAGAATGGGCTGGCCTGCCTGACCGACATCGACAGCCTGAAACAACCGATCGTGCTGCGGCCCCTGCCGGGCCTGCCGGTGATCCGCGACCTGATCGTGGATATGACGCAATTCTTCAAGCAGTATCACTCGATCAAGCCCTACCTCATCAATGACGATCCTCCGCCCGAGCGCGAGCGCCTGCAAAGCCCGGAAGAGCGCGAGGAACTCAACGGCCTCTACGAGTGCATCCTGTGCGCCTGTTGTTCGACGGCCTGTCCGTCGTTCTGGTGGAATCCGGACAAGTTCGTTGGTCCTTCCGGCCTGTTGAACGCCTATCGCTTCATTGCCGATACGCGCGATCAGGCGACCAGCGAGCGGCTGGACAATCTCGACGATCCGTACCGGCTGTTCCGCTGCCATACGATCATGAGTTGCGTCGATGTGTGTCCGAAGAGTCTGAATCCGACACGCGCGATCGGCAAGATCAAGGATCTGATGGTTCGCCGTGCGGTCTGAGGCAGAAGAAGGAAATCGTGGCAGGGTGCGCTGGCAATGTCGGCGCGCTCTGCTCGAATTGGATCTGGTGCTCTCGCGTTTTCTGGCGCGGCACTTCGATCGGCTGGATGCGGCACAACTGGCCGATTTCGAGGATTTGCTGCGCTGCGACGATTATGAGCTGTGGCCCATGATCAATGGCAGCCAGGCGTGCGAAGTGGCGCGCTGGCAGGAAATGATCGCGCTTTTGCGCCAGTGCTGAAGTTCGTTTGGTTCAATTGGCATAACAGGAGTAATGCCAAAAGATTGATGCAACCCCGATAAAGGAGGAGACAACCATGAGCAATGAACGTACCGCGTCGCTTTCGATCGACGGCAAGACCGTCGATTTTCCAGTCATGAGCGGCACCCACGGCAACGATGTCATCGACATTCGCACCCTGGGCGGCAAGACTGGACTATTCACCTACGACTCCGGTTTCCTGTCGACCGCGAGCTGCCAATCCACCATCACCTTCATCGATGGCGACAAGGGCGAACTGCTCTATCGCGGCTACCCCATCGAGCAACTGGCCGAGAAATGCAGCTTCCTGGAAGTCGCCTACCTGCTGCGCAACGGCGAACTGCCGAACGCGGACGAGAAGGTGAAATTCGAGCACACCATCAGCCGTCATACCCTGGTGCATGATCAGCTCACCCGTTTCTACAACGGTTTCCGGCGCGATGCGCATCCCATGGCGGTCATCGTCGGCGTGGCCGGGGCGCTGTCGGCCTTCTATCACCAGGGGATGGATTATTCCAACGTCGAACACCGCGATATCTGCTTCAACCGCATCATCGCCAAGCTGCCGAACATCGTGGCGATGGCCTACCGCTACAACACCGGCTTGCCCTTCATGTATCCGCGCAACGACCTGAATTACGCGGAAAACTTCATGTACCAGATGTTCGGCGTGCCGTGCGAGGAATACAAACCCAATCCCGTCTTGGCGCATGCGCTCGATGTCATCTTCACGCTGCACGCGGATCACGAGCAAAACGCCTCCACCTCCACGGTGCGGCTGGCCGGATCGAGCGGCGCGAATCCCTTCGCCTGCGTCGCGGCGGGCATCTCGTGCCTGTGGGGCCCGGCGCACGGCGGCGCAAACGAAGCCTGCCTCAAGATGCTCGAAGAAATCGGCGACATCTCCCGCGTCGGCGAATACATCGCGCGCGCCAAGGACAAGAGTGACAGCTTCAAGCTGATGGGTTTCGGTCACCGCGTCTACAAGAACTTCGATCCGCGCGCCAAGCTGATGGGCAAGGTATGCGCCGACGTGCTCGCCGAACTCGGACTGGAAAACGACCGCCTGTTCAAACTGGCCAAGGCGCTCGAAAAAATCGCCCTCGAAGACGACTACTTCGTCGAGAAGAAGCTCTATCCGAACGTGGACTTCTATTCCGGCATCGTCCAGAAGGCGATCGGTATTCCCACCAGCATGTTCACCTGCATCTTTGCCTTGGCGCGCACGGCGGGCTGGCTGGCGCAGTGGGAAGAAATGATCACCGATCCGGAATACAAGATCGGACGTCCACGCCAATTGTATGTTGGCGCGGCGCGACGCAATGTTCCGGAAATTGGACAACGCGGATAAGAAAAGTGGGCGAGGAAGAAAAGAAGAGCGGATGCTGATCGCTGCGGGATGGTGGCTTGTCGCACCGTCCCGTTTTTTCTTTTCCCACGCCGCGACATGACCGCAAACAACCACACGGATGGTTTCATGATCAAAGAGCTGCAAGATACATCCCATTTATTCGGTTCGAACGCGCCGTTCATCGAAGAACTCTACGAGCGTTATCTCGCCGATCCCGATGCGGTCGACGAAAACTGGCGCGCTTATTTCGACAAACTCCGGGGGGCGGCACGCGATGTCGCTCATGGCCCGATCATCGCCGCTTTCGAGCAGATATCCCGGCGCGGCTCGGTGCGCACGGTGTCGGACGATGATATAGGAATAAAACAGGCATCGGTGCTGCAACTGATCGATGCCTATCGTTTCCTCGGCAACCGCCGCGCCAACCTCGATCCGCTCAAGCGTTCCGAACGGCCGCAGGTCGCGGATCTGGAGCCGTCGTTCTACGGCTTCACCGAAGCGGATCTGGCCAAGACCTTCGACACCGGATCTTTCACCGGCATTGCCGCCGGGCGCGCCACGCTGCGCGAAATCCTCGAAGCCCTGCGCCAGACTTACTGCGGCGCGATCGGCGCCGAGTACATGTACATCTCCGACGCCGCGCAGAAACGCTGGATCCAGCAACGGCTGGAGAGCGCGCGGGGGGCGCCGAAGCCTGCGGTCGACGTCAGGCATCGCATCCTCGAACGGGTCACCGCGGCGGAAACGCTGGAGCGCTACCTGCACACCAAATACGTCGGCCAGAAGCGTTTTTCGCTCGAAGGCGGCGAATCGGCGGTAGTGGCGATGGACGAAGTCGTCAGGGTCGCCGGCGCGCTCGGCGTGACCGAAACCGTGATCGGCATGGCGCACCGTGGCCGCCTGAACATGTTGGTGAATGTGCTCGGCAAATCGCCGTCGATGCTGTTCTCCGAATTCGAAGGCAAGGCTGTAGCCGATTACCTCAGCGCGGGCGACGTCAAATACCACCTGGGTTTCTCCAGCGACGTGATGACGCCGGGCGGGCCGATGCACCTCGTGCTGGCCTTCAACCCTTCCCACCTCGAAATCATCAATCCGGTGGTGCAAGGCTCGGTGTACGCGCGCCAGATTCGCCGGGGCGAAATGGGCAAGCACCAGGTATTGCCCGTCCTGATCCACGGCGACGCGGCGGTGGCGGGGCAGGGCGTCAACCAGGAAATGCTCAATTTCTCCCAGACCCGCGGTTACGGCACGGGCGGCACCGTACACCTCGTCATCAACAACCAGATCGGTTTCACCACCTCCGATCCGCGTGACTACCGCTCCTCGCTCTATTGCTCCGACATCTTCAAGATGGTCGAGGCCCCGATTTTCCACGTAAACGGCGACGACCCCGAAGCCGTGGCCTTCGTGACCGCGCTCGCGGTCGAATTCCGCCAGGAGTTCAAGAAGGACGTGGTCATTGACGTGATCTGCTTTCGCAAGCTCGGCCACAACGAGCAGGACGAGCCGATGGTCACCCAACCGCTGATGTACCACATCATCCAAAAGCACCCGGGCACCCGCAAGCTCTATGCCGACCGCCTGGTGGCCGAAGGCGCGGTCGCCGCCGACGAACCCGACAGGATGATCGCTCAGTACCGTGAGCATCTCGACAAGGGCGAGCTGCTCTACAACCCGGTGCTCTCCGGCCACAACCGGCAGTTTTCCGCCGAATGGTCGCCTTTCCTGCGCCAGCCCTACACCGATGCCGCCAACACCGCGATTCCCACGCAGGAAGTAAAACGCCTCTCGGCGCGTCTGACCACGATCCCCGATGGCTTCACCCTGCACGCGCGGGTGAAGAAGATCATCGACGACCGCGCCGCGATGGGCCGCGGCGAACTGGTGCTCGACTGGGGCATGGGAGAAAACCTCGCCTATGCCAGCCTGCTCGCCCAGGGCTATGGCGTGCGCATTTCCGGCGAAGACGTCGGCCGCGGCACCTTCTTTCACCGCCACGCCGTGCTCCACGACCAGAAGCGTGAACAGTGGGATGAAGGCATCTACGCGCCGCTCGCCCACATCCAGGACGGCCAGGCCCGCTTCCAGTGCTTCGACTCGGTACTCTCCGAAGAAGGCGTGCTGGCCTTTGAATATGGCTATGGCACCACCGAACCCAACGAACTGGTGGTCTGGGAAGCCCAGTTCGGCGACTTCGTCAACGGTGCGCAAGTCGTGATCGACCAGTTCATCTCCTCGGGCGAAGCCAAGTGGGGGCGGATCACCAGCCTGACCCTGCTGCTGCCGCATGGCTACGAAGGCGCCGGCCCCGAGCACTCCTCCGCCCGGCTCGAACGCTTCATGAACATGGCGGCGGAAAACAACTGGCAGGTATGCGTACCGAGTACGCCGGCACAGATTTTCCACCTGCTGCGCCGACAGATGCTGCGCAAGTTGCGCAAACCGCTCGTCGTCATCACGCCGAAATCGTTATTGCGCCACAAGGAAGCGGTGTCCACGATCGACGATCTCGCCAACGGCCAGTTCCAGACGGTGATTCCGGAAATCGACACCACGCTCGACGCCAAAAAGGTCAAGCGGGTGGTGCTGTGCTCCGGCAAGATCTACTACGAACTGCTGGCCCATCGGCGCGAAAACGGCATCACCGACACCGCGCTGGTGCGCATCGAGCAACTCTATCCTTTTCCGGCGGACACCTTCGCCGCGGCGATCGGGCAATTTCCCAATGCCCGTGAAGTCGTATGGTGCCAGGAAGAACCGCGCAACCAGGGCGCTTGGTATTGGCTGGCCTCGCGGCAGCATCTGGCCAATGTGCTGAACCGGCGCAAATTGTTGTTGGTCAGCCGTTCCGCCGCAGCCTCTCCGGCGGTGGGCTATTACGCCCGGCACAATCAGCAGCAGAAGGAGGTCGTCGAGCATGCGTTTGGTCCGATTCAGGACACCACCCCTCAATCACCCAATCCTTAAGCAGGGAGTAGTTTCATGCTGATCGAAGTCAAAGTCCCGCAACTGTCGGAATCCGTATCCGAAGCAACCCTGGGCGCATGGCGCAAGAAAGTCGGCGAAGCCGTCGCGCGCGACGAAAACCTGATCGACATCGAGACCGACAAGGTCGTGCTCGAAACCCCATCGCCCGCCGATGGCGTGCTGGTCGAAATCGCCAAGAAGGACGGCGAGACCGTCGTCTCCGGCGAATTGATCGCCAAGGTCGACACCGAAGCCAGGGCCGCCGCCTCCGCAAGCGCGCCGACCCCGGCTGCGGCCACGCCCGCCGCCGCCGCGCTACCGGGCAACGTCCCCAGCCCCGCCGCGCGCAAGATCCTCGAAGAAAAAGGCATTGCCGCCGCCGAAATCAGCGGCACGGGCCGTGGCGGCAGGATCACCAAGGAAGACGCCCTTGTCGCCAAGTCCGCGCCCGCAGCCGCGCAATCCACCGCCGCGCCCGCGCCAACCATCACCGGCGAACGTCCGGAAGAGCGCGTGCCGATGACCCGCCTGCGCGCCCGCATCGCCGAACGCCTGATCCAATCCAAGAACGAAAACGCCATCCTCACCACCTTCAACGAAGTGAACATGGCCCCGGTCATCGCGCTGCGCAAGCAGTACGGCGACAAGTTCGAAAAAGCCCACGGCGTGCGCCTCGGCTTCATGGGTTTCTTCGTCAAGGCGACGGTCGCGGCGCTCAAGCGTTACCCGATTCTGAACGCCTCGATCGAGGGCAACGACATCATCTACCACGGCTACATCGACATCGGCATCGCCGTGGGCAGCCCGCGCGGCTTGGTGGTGCCCATCCTGCGCAATGCCGAACTGCTATCCGTGGCCGAAATCGAACTGAAAATCGCCGAATTCGGCGCCAAGGCCAAGGACGGCAAGCTCTCCATCGAAGAGCTCACCGGCGGCACCTTCTCGATCTCCAACGGCGGCGTTTTCGGCTCGATGATGTCCACGCCGATCATCAACCCGCCGCAATCGGCCATCCTCGGCATCCACGCCACCAAGGACCGCCCCGTGGCGGAAAACGGCCAGGTCGTCATCCGCCCGATCAACTACTTGGCGCTGTCCTACGACCACCGCATCATCGACGGCCGCGAAGCGGTGCTCGGGCTGGTGGCGATCAAGGAAGCGCTGGAAGACCCGGCGCGGCTGATCTTGGATATTTGATGTAATTGCTGGGCGGGTGACGTTACATTACGTTATACCCGCCCTGCACCTGCAGATTTATCTTGATCGAGCTTTATGCCGGAAAACTTCGCGCGATTTGTGCCACTCTCATGAAGCTGATAGGTTCAACCAGAGTTTTCGCGGGCGGATATATCGCGCAACCTGATGTAATTGTCATTTACAATGAAAACGAGGCAATGGAGCACGCCTCCGATCAGGAAATTGATTTGAACAAAGGGCCAGAATATGAATATTATATTGCTATTCAGGAAGACGATATTGGTATTCAGGAAAATGATGGCCGAGGAAGTAGCCAGCATGAAGATTGAACTGCTCCAACTGGATACGGCGTTTCTGGCGAATGAAAAATAAAGGGTAGGCTAAAATCACGCGCTTTTCCGAATATGAGGACACCTATGCCTACTGCGCTCATTACCGGTCTTGACCATGAAGGACGGGGCGTTGCCCGGGTGGAGGGCAAGGTCGTATTCATCGATGGCGCGTTGCCTGGGGAGACGGTCGAATACAAGACGCTGCGCGCCCGGCCTGGTTACGATCATGCCGAGGTGATGCGCATCGTGCATGCCAGCGCCCAGCGCGAGCGGCCATCGTGCCGACATTTCGGCGTTTGCGGCGGTTGTTCGATGCAGCACCTCGGCGCGCGCGCACAGGCCGCGGTCAAGCAACGGGTGATGGAGGATGCCTTCGCGCATCTCGCCAAATCGAAACCCGAGGCGCTTTACCCTGTAATCATGGGCATGTCATGGGGGTATCGCCACCGCGCCCGTCTCGGGGTCCGGCGGGTGCCCAGCCGGGGCGGGGTATTGATCGGCTTTCATGAAAAGCGTTCCAGCTATATCGCCGATTTGTCCGATTGCCCGGTGCTGCCCGCGAAACTGTCGGCGCTGTTGCCACGTTTGCATACCCTGATCGCTGGATTGTCGATCGTGGATCGGGTGCCGCAGATCGAGGCCGCGGTGGGGGAGGGCGGCACCGCGCTGGTGTTTCGCCATCTGTTGCCGTTGCCGGATGACGATGTCGCGCAACTGAAGGCATTTGCCGCCCATGTCGGCGTAGACGTGTGGACGCAGGCCGGTCAGCCCGACAGTGCCCAGGTGCTGGTGGGCGCGGACAGCTTGTTTTACACCTTGCCTGAATTCGGCCTTCGCCTCGATTTCCGCCCGACCGATTTCATTCAGGTAAACGCACAGACCAACCGGCTGCTGGTCCGGCGTGCGTTGCAATTGCTCGATCCCCGGCCAGGGGAACGCGTTGCCGATCTATTTTGCGGTTTGGGAAATTTCACTTTGCCGATTGCTTCCCTGGGCGCGACCGCGATCGGAGTAGAAGGCAACGAGGCGCTGACGCTGCGGGCGGAAAATAACGCCAACATCAACGGGCTCGGTGCCCGCGCCACGTTCCATACCGCCGATCTGTTCGAGACCACCGCGGACAGTCTGGCCGCGTTTGGCCGTCTGGACAAATTGCTGCTTGATCCGCCGCGTGAAGGGGCGATTGCCGTGGTCAAGGCGATTTCACCGCGCCAGTCGCCGCCGCGCATCGTCTATGTGTCATGCAATCCGGCGACGCTGGCCCGCGATGCCGCTGTGCTGGTGCATGAAAAGGGATATACGTTGCGCGGCGCGGGCATCGCCAATCTCTTTCCCCATACTTCGCATGTCGAATCGATTGCGCTGTTCGAAAGATGAAGGCACTTCGGCACAAGTTACAACCGTAATAACCCGGTAATCAAGGCAAGTCTCCCCGAAAAGGCCGCCAAGTCAAAGGGGAGAAAGTGATCAGATGTCGGGAAATGGGGAACAGCAAAATATTCGGCGCTTTGCGAGGCGAAACTACGACCCAGGCCGTAACTCATTGATTTGATACGATATCCCCGCGTGGCAAAAAAGATCGCGGTTTCACAAAGCACTTCCGGCGAGGTGCCCGAATCTGGTCTCGATGTCCTGAACCAGAACGGCGACTCGGTGGAAATGGCATTGGCAAGGCAACTTGTCGCAGCGTAATCGGCTTTGTTCTCTTTTCTTTCTTGTGCCGGCAACCTTCGGGTTGCCGG
>JAITCV010000040.1 GCA_031282905.1 Azoarcus sp.
CGGTTTGCCGGTTTGGGATAACGGTTGTTTGTTGCACTGCACTAATATCGACGCAAACGCGGTTGCGCGTAAAAAACCGGATGGGTTCTTGCGAAAACGCCCTGTCCTTTCGTATGACCATGTACGCGAAAAGGAGTGACAACCTTGAAAAAGAAATCGATGGCAAGCATTCTGGGTGGAGTGCTGGCGGCATCCACCCTGGTTGGTGGCGGCGCGCAGGCGCAGAGCCGGGTCAATGTCCCGAATCTGATGGCCGAACGTTGTTCCATTTGCCACGCCGACGACCGTGGTCGCCTGCAACGCATCGAGGCGCAGCGCAAGACGCCGGAAGGCTGGCTGATGACGGTCGTGCGGATGCAGCGGATGCACAACCTCGAACTGAGCGACGACGAGCGCCGCGCGCTGGTTAAATATCTCGCCGACACGCGCGGGCTTGCGCCTTCGGAGAGCGCGCCGGCGCGCTACGCGCTGGAGCGCAGGCTCAACACCGTCGAGTCGCACGCATCGGAACAGTTCGCCCAGATGTGTGCGCGCTGCCATTCGGGCGCGCGGGTCATGCTGCAACGGCGCACGGCAAGCGAATGGGAACGGCTGGTGCATTTTCATCTTGCCCAGTTCCCGACGCTCGAATACCAGGCGCTGGGACGCGACCGCGACTGGTTCAGGATCGCCCTGGAACAAATCGCTCCGGCGCTGGCGAAGGACTATGCCTACGGTGACGACGCCTGGCAGAAATGGAAGATTTTTACACCCGCGCCAGTAGTGGGCCAATGGAGCGTCAGCGGCCATTGGCCGGGCAAGGGGGATTTCAACGCCACGATGACGGTCACGGCCAGGGATGCCGGGGATCAATACGCCCTGAAACTCGAAGGCGTCCATGCCGATGGCGAAAAACTCCTTGGTCGCGGCACGGCGGTGATCTACACGGGCTACGAATGGCGCGGCAAGGTCGAGATCAACGGGGTCGAGATGCGGCAGGTGTTTTCCGTGCATGACGACCGCCTCGAAGGCCGCATGTTCGTTGCCGACCATGACGAAATCGGCGCCGACGTTCTCGCGGCGCGGCTGAATGGCGGCACCAGCCGGATTCTCGCGGTACAGCCCGCCTATCTGAAGACCGGCGAAAAAACGCGCCTGACCATCGTCGGCAGCGGACTCGAAGGCGAAATCGGCCTGCCCGCCGGGGTGACGGCGCTCGGGCGCGTCGAGCGCACGCCGGGCCGCGTGGTGCTCGATGTCATCGCCAACAGGCAGGCGCTGGGCGTGCATACGGTGAAGGTGGGCCATGCCGAAGGCGGCGCGCTGGCGGTGTTCGACAAACTCGCCCGTATCGAGGTCACGCCTCCCTACGCCGTGGCCCGTGTGGGGGACAATGGCGGCGCGACGCCCAGGGTCGACGCGCGTTTCGAGGCGCTGGCCTGGGCAAAGGGGCCACGGGGCGAATACAGGGTCGGCTTCGTTCCGGCAAAGTGGTCGGTTGCGCCCTTCAACGCGGATGCCAAACGCGACCGTGACCTCGCTTTCGCCGGGGCCATCAATCCCACGAGCGGCGTCTTCACGCCCAGCAACGCTGGCCCCAATCCGTTGCGCCATTTGATGACCAACAACGCCGGCAATCTTGCCGTCATCGCGGAGACGGTCAGCGGCGGACAAAAACTCAAATCCCAGGGACAACTCATCGTCACGGTGCAGCGCTGGGTCGATCCGCCGATTCCATAGAAACGTCAAAAAGTGAAAACCTACTTTTTGCCGGGTTAATCAGCAAAAAAGGACAGGCAAAGCCTGCCCTTTTTTGGGAAAAGGCAACGCAACACCAAGGCAGGTTTGGCGTGCCTTCAACTCCAGACTTGTCCGTCAAAAAGCAAAGGTTTCTTTTTGACACTTAACTGATCTGAAAAAAACGGCGAGGGTCTCCCGCCCCTCGCCCCCTGCAATAAAAATTTCCACGGAGCATCACAATGTCCCCGTCTCTTGGTCTGGTCGAACACAACCTGCATGAAGTGCGCATGCAGGGGGAGGAGGCGCGTCTGCTCTTTCATGTGCCGAGCAGCGCGCTCTTCGCCCTTGACAGGCTGGCCGCCGCGATGATCGACACTTTGCGTGAAAAGCGTCATGACGTGCAGCAACTGACGGCGCGGCTGGGGCGGGTTTTTTCGCCTGCGGCCATCGGGGAGACGCTCTCCGAACTCATGGCGCTGGAACTGGTGAGCGACGGCAGCCCGCGTCCGCCGCCCGCGCCGGAAAAAATCGACCGCTTCCCGCTTTCGACCCTGGTGCTCAACGTCAACACCGGCTGCAATCTTGCCTGTTCCTATTGCTACAAGGCCGACCTCGCCACGCCTTCGGCGGGGCGGAAAATGTCGTTCGAGACGGCGCGCGCGGCCATCGAACTGATGCTGCGCGAAGCGCCGGACGAAAAACGCTATCACATCAGCTTTTTCGGCGGCGAACCGCTCACCCACCGGGCGCTGATCGAAAAAGTGGTGACCTATTGCGAAGCGCGTTTTGCCCGGCTTGGCAAGGAACACGATTTCGTGATGACCACCAACGCCACGCTCCTTACCGACGAGGTCATCGACTGGCTCGACGCCCACGCCTTTGGTCTCTCGATCAGCATCGACGGCCCGCAGGCGATCCACGACCGGAATCGTCGCACCGTCGGCGGCTTCGGCACCTATCGCACCGTGCGCGCCAGGGCGGAGCGGCTGCTCTCGCGCTACCGTTCGCGTCCGGTCGGGGCGCGGGTGACGCTCACCACGGGCGTGACCGATGTGGAAACGATCTGGGATCACCTCAGAAACGAACTCGGCTTTGCCGAAGTCGGCTTCGCGCCGGTGACTTCCGGCGACATCGCCGCGTTCAACCTCACGGAAAATGAACTGAAGGAAATCTTCGCCGCCTTCAGGCGGCTGGGCGAACGTTACGTCACCGAGGCGCTCGCGGGCCGCAACATCGGTTTTTCCAACCTGCACCAGCTCATGACCGACCTGCACGAAGGGCACAAAAAGCGCCTGCCCTGCGGCGCGGGCCTGAAGATGCTGGCGGTCGACCACGAAGGCGGCCTCAATCTCTGCCACCGCTTCACCGGCTCCGAACTGCCCGTTTTCGGCAACGTCAGGGAAGGCATCCAGCATGCGGCATTGGGTGAATTTCTCTTGCGCCGCCTCGACCGTGAAGGCAGCGCCTGTGCCACCTGCCGTATCCGCAATCTGTGCGCGGGCGGCTGTTACCACGAAAGCCATGTCCGTTACGGCGACCCTGCCCATCCCGTCTATCACTATTGCGACCTGATGCGCGACTGGGTGGATTTCGGCATCGCCGCCTACGCCCGGATCATGGCGCGCAATCCCGGATTCATTGACTCGCATCTTTTACCACGGAGACCACGCTGATGAAACACCTCAAAGCCCTCAACCGGAAAGCGCAACGGCTGGATGAAGCCGTTGCCGAGAACTCTGCCGAAGCCATCGAAGAAGTCGTCGCCATGAGTGCCGTGGCAGGCTGCACCGCCACCGTCGACCCCGGCTGGGAAGTCGACGCCTTCGGCGGCGTCGCCGGTCTGTGCCAGCCGATGGAAGCCGATCTCTACGGCTGCGCCGACCCCTGCTGGTGGCCCGCGCAGGTGCCGGACACCATCATCAACTATCCCGACTGGAACAAGGACGCGCCCTCTGCCGACAAGGACTGGCGCAAACTCGACTCCGTCTTTCCCAAGGATGCGCTTTGAGACGACGTCAAAAAGTAAAAACCTGCTTTTTGCCGCTTGCCAACCAATGCGCCCTTTCTGGAGAACCCGCATGAAAACCAAGACCATCGCCCTGTTCATATGCCTTGCCGCGTCCACGCTCACCGCGTGGGCGGGCACGCATCCCGCCGACCTCGCCAGCAATACCGCCGCGCCGCTCGTTGACGGGCGCGAATACATGGTGGCGACCAACCATCCCAATCTGCTCAACGTGCTCGACCTTACCGACAATTCCGTGCTGAAAACCTGTGCCCTGCCGGATGCCTACGGTCCCGGTTCGGTGCAGGTATCGCCCGACCGCCGCACCGCCTACCTGCTCAACAATCACTTCAGCGGCATCTACGGCATCGAACTGGATACCTGCGAGGTGACGTTTTCGGCCAAGATGTCGCTGAGCGAAGCAGAACGATCCGTCGCCGTCTTCTCCGTGGCCCTGAGTCCAGACGGCAAGGAACTCTACACGATCCAGAACCGCACGAAACTCCATATCGACCACTACGAAGTGCTGTCGCCCCAGCTTGCGGTCTACAAAACCGACGCCGGACTCAACGCCGAACCCGTGCGCGTTTTTCCCGTGCCGCGCCAATTGAGCCTGATGCAGGCCGCCGACGATGGCACGCTCTACGTGCTTGGGCCGGATGTCTACAAGATCGACCCCCGGAACGGGCAATACGAAGTGGCGGTGCCGCTCCTGAACTGGAAGCGTCCCGGCTACGGCGCACCGGATGTCCTGAGCGCCTGGGCAATGCAATTGCCGACACGCGAATTTTCCGCGCTCTATACCGCGCCCAAATTCAAGGATGGCGGGCAGGATCTCGCCAGCGCCGATTTCGTCTGGGGCGTGCTTTCCATCGACCTCAGGACGGGGCGGCACGAACTGCGCGATTTCGCGCCGCTGAACGAAATCTATTTCACCGGCACGCGCTCGCCCGCCAATCGCAACCACATCTTCACCGTGCTCAACGGCCTGCGCAAATACGACATCGCGGCGCAGAAACTGCTGGCCTCGGCCCATCTCGAACACGCCTATTACCAGGTCAACCTCAACCGCGACGGCAGCCGCGTCTATCTTTCCGGCACCTTGCAGGACGTGGCAGTCCACGATGCCGCGACGCTGAAGAAAATCGCCACCATCCCCTTGCCCGGCGGCGACATGGCGCTGTGCACGGCGCAGATCTTCGTCCGTTGAATGCACGATGGAATCCGCAACGCAGACCATCCCGGCAGGCGCGTATCCGCCGGATTCCCGCCACCGGCGTCTGGCGCGCTGGCTGGCGCGTGGCGTCGACAGCGGCAGACGCGACGATCTGCGCGCGAGTTTTTCCTGGCTTTACGGCTTCATTGCCGCGCGGCGTCTGGCCCTGGGCGGGCTGCTCGCGCTTGCCCTGCTGGCTTCCCTGCTGACCTTGCTGCAACCCTGGCTGATGAAGCGCCTGCTCGACGATGCGCTCATTGGCCGCGATCCCGGCCTGCTGGCGCGCCTTGCCGTCGTCATGATCACGGTCGGCGTGCTGGCCACCGCGCTGGCCGGACTCAACCGCTATCTGTATACCCGGCTCTCCGGGCAGATTCTTTTCGCCCTGCGCGCCGATCTCTACCGTCACCTGCAAACCCTTTCTCCCGCCTTTTTCGGCGCGCGCCGCACCGGCGATCTGCTCTCGCGCCTGGATGGCGATGTCGCCGAAATCCAGCGTTTTGCCGTCGACAGTCTTTTTTCCGCCGTCACCAGTCTCATTGGTCTCATCGGCGCGCTCGCGCTCATGTTCGTCCTGTCCTGGCGTCTGTCCTTGCTGCTCCTCCTGCTTCTGCCCGTCGAAATCCTCTGGCTGCGCTGGATGCGCAAAAAAGTCGAACGCCACGCGCGCCATGTGCGCGAGCGGGCCGCCGATCTTTCCAGTTTCTTCATCGAAACCCTGCCCGCGATGAAATTCATCCAGTCCGTGCGGCAGGAAGCGCGCGAAGCCCGCCGTCTCGAGGATTGCAGCCGCCATTACCTCGCCGGTCTGCTCGGATTGCAGCGCGCGGAATTCTTCACCCACGCCATTCCCGGCACCCTGACTTCCATCACGCGCGCCAGCGCCTTTCTCATCGGCGGATACTGGGTGATCGACGGCAGTTGGCAACTCGGCGCGCTGATCGCCTTTTCGACCTACCTCGGCATGGCCTGCGCCCCGGCGGGCAGCCTGCTCGGTCTCTACGTTGCCCTGCAACGCATGAGCGTCAGCCTGCTGCGGGTCGCCGAATTGCGCAAGACCGCTCCGGCTGTCCGCGCCATTGCCGCCCGCGCGGATGAAACGCCAGATGCCGAACGCACCCGGATACGCGGTGAAATCCGCCTTGAACACGTCCATTTCACCTATCCGAACCGTGCCGACCCGGTTCTCTCCGATGCCGACGCCATTTTCCCCGCCGGAAGCAGGATTGCACTCAGCGGCGTTTCGGGCGCGGGTAAAAGTACGCTGGCCGACCTGTTGCAGCGGCATTTCGACCCCGGCGCGGGCTGTATCCGTCTCGACGGTGTCGACCTGCGCGCCATGCCGCTTGCCCAGGTTCGCGCGGGCGTTGCCGTCGTCAGCCAGGAAATCTTTCTCTTTCGCGGCACCCTGGCCGACAACATTCGCTACGTCGCGCCGAAAACCGATGACGCGGCGGTGCGCCGCGCCGCGCGGCGCGCGCAGCTCGATGAATTGACCGCACAACTGCCACAGGGCCTGGAGACGGTCATCGGCGAGCGCGGACAACAACTCTCCGGGGGCCAGAAGCAACGCCTTGCCATTGCCCGCGCCCTGTTGCAATCCCCCGCCATACTGGTGCTCGACGAAGCCACTTCGGCAGTGGACGAAGCGACCGAAGCCCGGATCATCGCCGAAGTCGACGCGCTTTTTGGCGACCGTACCCGCATCTTCATCAGCCACCGCGCCGCCACCCTGCGTGACTGCGATCTTGCCTTCACGCTGGCGGGCGGGCGCTTGACGCGGTACACGCCATGAGCCGCGCCGTTCATGCCGGGATCATCGACAGCGGCGCGCTGTCTGCCCAGTATCCCGCAATCGAGGAAGCTGCCGCCTTCACGATCGACGGCGGACAGCCCAGGCGCGGCGCGGCCACGCCGGATGTCCTCGGCCACGGCAGCGCGGTGCTGGCCATCGTGCGTCATCTTGCGCCCGCGGCGCGTTTTCGCGTCGCGCAGGTTTTCCACCAGCACGAGCGCACCACGGCGGCACAGGTGGCGGCAGCCTTGGACTGGCTGGTGGCAGCGGGCGTCGATCTCGTCAACCTGAGCCTGGGCCTGCGCGAAAACCGTGCCGTCCTGCGCGTAGCCTGCCATCGCGCGGTCAGGGCGGGGGTCGTGCTCTGCGCCGCCGCGCCCGCGCGAGGCGCGGCGGTTTTCCCGGCAGCCTACGACGGCGTGTGGCGCATGACGGGCGATATACGTTGCGGGCGCAACGAGATAACCTGCCTGATGACCGGGCAGGCCGATTTCGGCGCGCATGTCCGGCCCTTGCCCGATGCTGGCGCGGGCGGCGGCGCCAGCATGGGTTGCGCGCACATGAGCGGCCATGTCGCGGCATTGCTGGCGCGTGACGACGCGCCTTCCCGGCGCGATCCCGAGGCGCGGCGGATATGGCTGTTGCGGCAATTGCGCGCGCGGGCAAGCTGGCATGGCCCGGAGCGACATTCATGAACATCCCCGAATCTCCTCCGCGCGCTATTGCCGTGCTCGGCGGCGGCCCGGCGGGCGTGACGACAGCCATTGGACTTGTTCGCCTGGGTTACGCCGTCACGCTTTTCAACACGCCGCGCCGTTTCGCGGCGATGGAAGGCGTCTCCGGGCGCGTTGCGCAAGGCTTGCGGCAGGCCGGACTGGACGAGGCGTTCGCCCGGCTCGCGCCCCCGTCGCCCCGGCGCGTGCACTGGCGCGGCAGGGAAAGCGCCGTCAACATGGAGCGCCTGATCGAGCGCCCCGAATTCGATGCCGCGCTGTTGCGCGATGCCGCGCGTCATGGCGTCATGGTACGCGCGGCGCGGGTGGAGGGCTGGCGCGAAACGGCGGATGGGCGGGTCGCCGTGTCGCTTGAATCCGGGATGGCCCCGTTCCTGGCCGATTTTGTCGTCGAAGCGCGCGGACGCG
>JAITCV010000044.1 GCA_031282905.1 Azoarcus sp.
CATGCTCTCCTCGACCTTTCATCGAGGATGAAGCGGTAGGCGTTTTCATCACGCGGGGCAGGAAATGGAGCGGCGCCGTTCATGATGTCATCCTGGAAAGAGAAATGTGGATGGTAGCATGACAGGAATTTTTCCGTTCGCCTGCAAACGGATTCAAACGGACAAGACGCGCGACGACATCACCCGTCCCGCATCCGCGCTCGATATGCATCGACATGCGCGGATTCATGACGAACCAGGCGGTGTCTGGTATCGTTTCCCTTCCTGAATGGAAAGTTTCTTGAAACGGACATGGGATATCTACTACTGCTTGCGTTTTCGATTGCTGGCGTCGTCATTCTTTGGCTGCGGGTTGGTCTGCTGAAGGGCAGATATTCCTCGTTGCGGCAGCAGATGCAGGATGTGCATGCGCAGATACAAAGTTTGCATGAGCAGATCGCCGCGCTGAAGATCACCGCTCTGATACAGGAGCGGGAAAGCGGCGCCAAGGCGGAAGGTCCATCGGCGGCCAGCGTGTCCCTGTTGTGGCAGCAGATGCAGGCGTTGCGCGAGCAGATCACCGCCCTGAAGCAGGCGAGCGGGAATGAGGTGGAACAGCCTCCTCCGGCCAGCGCCACATCTCGACGACAAGACCAGAGGCAAGACGCGTCGGCATCGGTTGCGCCGCCGCCCCTGCCGGAGGTGGGAAAAACGCCTCCGGGTCAGGACGATGCCTTGCTGACTCTATTGGATTTTCCCGCTCCATCCGCCGCTTCTCCCGCGTCGTCATCCGCGCCGGAATTCACGCCGGAATTCACGCCGCCTGCGGAAAAGCCCACGCCTGCGTTGGAACTTTCTTCCGTACCGGAACCCGCGCCGGTGCCGGTGCCGGAGAAACCCGTGGAGTTCATTCTCGAATCCACGTCGGCAAGGGAAAAATCGCCGATTCCCGCCCAGGCGGAAATCATGCCGGTGGCGAGAGTCGAGGAAAAGCTGGCGCCGCGCGAGGGCGAGGCTCTCGGCAAGGCGCGCATCCCGCCGCCCGTTCGTCCTCCGGAGCCCACGCTGTTCGATGCGGTGTGGGGCTGGCTGTCGAGGGGCAATCCCGTGCTGCGGATCGGCGCGCTGATTTTGTTCATCGGCCTCGCCTTTTTGTTGCGTTATGCCTACGAGCAGTATTCCTTGCCGGTGGAACTCCGCTATATCGGCGTGACCGCCGCCGCGATCATCCTGCTCGGGCTGGGGTGGCGGCTGCGAAAGAAAAGACCGGCTTACGGCCTGATGTTGCAGGGTACGGGGATCGCCGTGCTCTATCTCACCAGTTTCACCGCGATGCATTTGCATCATCTGCTGCGCTCGGAGGAGGTGGGCGTGCTGCTGGTGCTGTTTACCGTATTCGCGGTGGTGCTGGCGGTGATGCAGGATGCCCTCGAACTGGCGTGCGTGGCGGTGCTGGGCGGTTTTGCCGCGCCGATCCTGGCTTCGAGCGGCAGCGGCGAGCATGTGCCGCTGTTCATGTATTTCGCCTGCCTCAATTGCGGCATTGCCTTGATCGCCTGGTTCAAGGCGTGGCGGGTGCTGAATCTGATCGGTTTTCTCGGCACGTTCGGCATCGGTTTCACTTGGGGAATCCGTTCCTGGCATCCCGGGCTTTTTTCCACCACCGAGCCTTTCCTTGTGCTGTTCTTCCTGATGTACGTGATCATCGGGCTCCTGTTTGCGCGGCGCAAATTGATGGAGGGCGAGAACGCGCCCGAGGGCAAGGGCAGGCGGGCGATGCTGAAATGGTCGGCGGGCAATACCGACTATGTGGATGGCACCTTGATGTTCGGGCCGCCGCTGATCGGCTTCGGCTTGCAGTGCGCGTTGATCAAGCATATCGAGTTCGGCATGGCCTATTCCGCACTCGCGCTCGGCATCCTTTACATGCTGATGGCGTCGTTCATGCGCGAACGGCCCAGAGTGGGCCTGCTGATGGAAATCTACCTTGCGCTCGGGATGATTTTCGCCACCCTGGCGATTCCGCTCGCGTTCGACGCGCAATGGACTTCGGCGGCATGGGCGGTGGAAGGCGCGGGCATCTACTGGCTCTCGTTCAGGCAGAGACGTCGGCTGGCGCGGGCGTTCTCGCTCACCCTGATCGCGGCGGCGGCGGGATGCTATCTCAATGGCATCGAGTTGGGCATGGACACCCTGCTCGACGCCGAGCCGCTCGGCGCGTTGCTGCTCGGCGCGGCGTTGCTGTTTTGTCATCGCGCCTTGCGCCGCGCGCCGGACAAGGCGGTGACTCATCTGGATCGGCCATGCCTGCCGGTGTTTGCCATCAGCGGGCTGTCCTTTCTCTACCTGATTCCGCCTTCATGCTTTGCGCTCAATGCTACAGTCATTAGCTGGGCGCTGGCCGGGGTGCTCACGCTATTTGCCGGAATTCCGCTGCGGTCGCGGCCTTTCCTCACTCCGGCGTTCGGCATCCAGTTGCTCGGCGGCGTGCTCTTTCTGTCCAATCTGCATACCAGCGGCTATGGCAGTGTGCTGGCTTCGGGCTGGCAGGGCGTGGCTTCGGCTTCGCTGATCGGTTTCGCGCTGATCGCCAGCGCGATCATTGCGCGCGGCGACGCAATGGCGCGCAAGAACCAGGCGTTGGCCCACCGTTTGGGCCTCGCCCTGCTGGCCGGGTTGGTGTTCGTCAACCTGGCGGTGTTGTTCGTATTTGAATGGAATGAAGCCAGTATCGCGTGGGCGGGCAGCGGCCTGCTGATCATCTGGCTCGGCTTGTGGCAGCGGCAGCAGGGCGTGTTCTATTTCGGCCTCGCGCTCGAAGCCATCGCCGGGCTGGCGTTCATCGGCGGCGGCATGCATTTGCCGGCAGGCCCATTCTGGCCACCCGCCGCGCTGGCGCTGGCGGCGTTGGCGGGCGCGTGGCGCTTGCAGCAGTTCGCCCGCCGCGAGTTGGAGCCCAGCTCCGAACCGAAGTCGAGGCGCGAATCGAAACGGCGGGCGGCATCGTCCGAACCATTCATCGACACGGCCCCGCTCTCCGGCTTGCTGCTGGCGTGGGGAATAGGCTGGTGGGTGTGGGCGGACGCCAGCCTGGTTGATCACTACATCATCGGCCTGGACGACAACGCGCCGGATGAACCGCTGCGCAGCCACCTCATGCTTATCATGCTGTCGGCAAGCGCCTTGCTATGGATGGCGATTGCCCGTCTTGCCCAATGGCGCGGGCTGGCGCTCGCCAGCTTGTTGCCCATCCTTGCCGCGTGGAAGGTCCTGGCCATGCAGGGCATGATGCTGGATTCGTTCGGGGGCGTGAGTTGGGGGATGTTCCTCCTCGTTCATTTCGTGGTGCTGCGCGCGCTCTCCGGACTGTTGCCCGCGCAGATGGAACGTGGCGCGCACGTGGCGGGATGCTGGACGTTGATCGGCGTGCTCGCGCTCGCCGCCCGCAATGGCGTGGGGGATGTCTTGAATGTAGACCCCCGCCACTCGGACAGCGCCTGGATCTGGCTGGCCATGGCCTTGCCCCCCAGCCTCTACTTGCTGCTGACGAGCGGCGAACGCGGACGCTTCTGGCCGCTCAAAGCCTTCCCGCGCGAATATCGGCTCACCGTCGCCGCGCCGATGATGTGCGCGATGCTCCTGTGGTTCTGGGCCGCCAACTTCACCAGCGGCATCGCCAGCCCCTTGCCCTATCTTCCCTTCGTCAATCCGCTGGAGCTCGCCCTGTTGCTGGTGTTGATGACTTGCTGGCGCTGGAGCAGGGCACGCCTGCCGGAACTGGGGTTTTCTCCCCGCTTCGTTGCCCGCGCGCCGACGGTCGTGACCGGAATGTCGCTGCTGGCCCTCGTTTCCATGATCGTGTGCCGCGCCGCGCATCATTGGAGCGGCGTGCCTTTCCGCCCCGACAGCTTGCTCGGATCGATGGGCGTGCAGGCGGGCTGGTCACTGGTCTGGTCGTTGTTCGCGCTCACCTTGATGATCAGCGGCAACCTGCGCGGCGATCGCTTCCGCTGGATGGCGGGCGCCTCACTGATCGGCATCGTCGTGGTCAAGCTCTTTTTCGTCGAACTGGGCGGACACGGCGGCCTTGCCCGCGTCGTGTCATTCATCGGCGTCGGTGTCCTGCTGCTGATCGTCGGCTATTTTTCACCATTGCCGCCCAGGCGGGAAAACGAGGAGCGAAACCGATGAACCAGCCCTTCTGGAAATTTGCCGCGATGTGGACGTTGAGGACGCTGGCCGTTGCAACCGCCCCGGCATGGGCGGCGGAAAACATCGCCAGTTATAGCAATCAGATGGAACTGGAGACCGAAAGCCCCGCGACGTGGTACCGGGTGGATTTGCCCATCGGGGTCTCCATGAGCGCGGCCCACGCGGATCTGCGCGATCTGCGCGTCTTCAATGCCGAAGGTGAAACCCTGCCCTACGCGATCACCACCGGCACGGCGAGGTATATCCAAAGCCGGCGCGAGGTCGCAGGCAAGCTGTTCCCGCTTTATGCCGACGACGAAACCAGCAAGGAGGTCGCGCCCGATGCCGGTCTGCGCGTACGGCGCGATGCCGACGGCAGGGTCGAGATCGAATTCCTCCCCGTCCCCAAACCGCCGCCCGCGCCCCAGCGCGTCCTGCGCGGCTGGCTGGTCGATACGGGGGCGGACTTCCCGCTGGAAAGACTCGCCATCGGCTGGCAAACCAGCGTCGAAGGCTTCTATCACTTCACCGTCGAAGCCAGCGACAATCTCGAACACTGGCGGCGCTGGGCGCAAGGGCAAATCGTTCACCTGAGTTTCGATGGCGAGACCATCCGCCAGGACGAGTTGCGCCTGCCGGGCGGCAAGGCGCGCTACCTGCGCCTGATCTGGGACGAACCATGGGTGGCGAACACCGTGCGCGAAGTACGCCTGTTCGGCACCGCGACCGGCAGCAAACAAGCGCCGCCGATCGTCTGGTCCGAGTTGCTGTCTGGGGAAGCGGTCGCTGGCCATGAAGGGGAATATATCTGGCGGCTGCCGGTCTCCTTGCCCTTGGTGCGGGCGCGCATCCCGCTGACCGAAGACAATACCCTTGCGCCCGTCATCCTCTCCGGGCGCGATTTCCATCCGTCCGGGCCAAAATCCGCCACCACGGAGCTCGGCGAAACCGGCCGCCGCCGGCTCAGGGACGCCCTGCGCGGTCACACATCCCGGCCCACGCAAACGGCCCCCGGCGAAACGCCGTGGCGGGTGCTGGCCAGAGGTGTGCTCTACCGCCTGCCGGGCATCGCCCTCCATGACGATGAACTCGACCTCTCCAGCGCGACGGTCAACCAGCTACGTCTTCAGGTCGACGTCGCCCATGGCGGCAATGTCTTCGCCCACGCCGCGCCCAAACTTGCGCTGGCTGTCCATGCCCAACAACTCACCTTCCTTGCGCGCGGCAGCAGGCCCTATCGGCTCGCGTGGGGCAAGCCGGACGCAAAGGCCGCGGCGCTGCCCTTGTCGACGTTGGTCCCGGGAGCTTTCGGGCCGGAACAGCTTGGCCGCGCCCATGTGGCTGAAACCACGCCCGTGACCGCCCCTGTCGTAGACGCCCCCGCCGCGCCCGACCGGAAAAACCAGCGGGAAAAAATCCTCCTCTGGGCGGTGTTGCTCGTGGGCGTGATCTTGCTGGCCGCAATGGCGGTCAATCTGTTGAAGACAGCGGACAAGAAGCCGCGGCAATGAGCAAATCATGTAACGAGATCATGCGCCGACAGACGCATCCGCCGGTCGCGGCGCGGCGGGCATCCACCCCAAGCGCCGGAAAATGACCCACGCCAGCCACGCGGAAAACCATGTAGCATAAAAGGCGAAGACGATGTCGGACAGGAAATGCCCGCCTTGGCTGACGCGTCCCAATCCGGCCAGGCTGCCGAGGGCCAAGCCGATCAGCGTCCACCGCCGCCGTGCCGCCGCGCCGCCCAGGAAACCGATACTGAGCGCGAAAAACCCCGCCGAAGCATGGCCGCTGACGAAGGAACAATTTTTCTGGCACTGATCTGAAGGCTGGAGCGCGGGCGAAAACCGGGCGCTGCCGCCGAATTCGACGACTTTCGCCGGGCGAGCGCGGCCCCAGTGGTCTTTCAACGCCACATCGATGACCAGCCCCGGCCCCAGCAACAAGGCGGCGAGCAGATAGGCAAAGCGCCGTTGCCAGCAGCGTCCTTGCGCGCCCCGGAAAAACAAGCTGACGAAGAAAGCCGCGCCCAACCCGGCGATGATGAATTTCGAGATCACCGGAATCGCTTCGAACATCGCCCTCGCCACCATCGACTGGTCGCCCGCGAAATCCCCGATCTCCGGTCGCCAAAAAAACGCGCTCACCGCGAGATCGACCTCCGGCCACCAGAAAAACAACGCCACTGCCGCCAGCATGGATGACAACATGAGTTGAGTGAGCGTGAGATGGAGACGAGGCATGGTTCGGCAACGCTGGGCGATTATCCTGAATTCCTCCGTTCCAGACGGCCTCCAGGGGCGACGCATGCATCGCCCCTACTTGGCCTTGCGGATGGCGAGTGAATCAAAACGGCAATGGCAGCCCCGGCCAGACTGCATCGATCGCGCTGCGGAACGCTTGCTGGATGCGGGCAAGCGCCGCGTCATTGTCGGCCTCGAAACGCAGGACGAGTACCGGCGTGGTGTTGGACGGGCGGGCGAGGCCGAAGCCATCGGCGTATTCGACCCGCAGGCCATCGAGCGTGATGATGTCGACCGCATCGGCAAAACCGGCTTTTTCGCGCAGGCGGCGCGCGAGTTCGAAAGGCTCGCCTTCGCTCATCCCGATGTTCAACTCGGGCGTACACACCGCATCGGGCAGGGCCTTGAGCATGGCGTTGCCATCGGCCGCGCGTGACAGGATTTCGAGCAGCCTCGCGCCGGCATAAAGACCGTCGTCGAAACCGTACCAGCGTTCCTTGAAAAACACATGGCCGCTCATCTCGCCCGCAAGCGGCGCGCCGGTTTCCCTGAGCTTGGCTTTCACCAGGGCATGACCCGTATTCCACATCGTTGGCCGCCCGCCCCGCGCGCGTATCCATCGGGCAAGATTGCGCGTGCATTTGACATCGTAGATGATTTCGCCGCCGGGTACCCGTTCGAGCACGTCCGCGGCGAACAGCATCAGTTGGCGATCCGGAAAAATGATTTCGCCATCCTTGGTCACCACGCCCAGGCGGTCGCCGTCGCCATCGAAGGCAAGGCCCAACTCGGCGTCGCTGTCCCGCAACGCGCGGATGAGGTCCGCCAGGTTCTCCGGTTTCGAAGGGTCGGGATGATGGTTGGGAAAACGGCCATCGACCTCGGTGTACAACTCGACGAGTTCGCAACCCAGTTTGCGGAACAGCCGAGGGGCGACCGCGCCGCCCACGCCATTGCCGCAATCGATGGCTATCTTCAGCGGACGGGCGAGTCGCACGTCCGAAGTGATGCGCTCAAGATAAGCGTCGATTACATCCGCATGACTCGATCCACCCGCGCCATGGTGGAGATCGTCGTTCTCGATGCGCTGGCGCAGCGCCTGGATTTGTTCGCCGTGCAGGGTTTCGCCGCCGAGCACGAGCTTCAGGCCATTGTAATCGGGCGGATTGTGGCTGCCCGTGACGGAAACGCAGGAATGGGCGCCAAGCTGGTAGGCGGCGAAATAGGTGACCGGGGTCGGCGCGATGCCGATATCGATGACATCGATGCCCGCGGCGCGAATGCCCGCGGCAAGCGCGCCAGCCAGTTCCGGCCCGGAAAGCCGCCCGTCACGTCCAACGACGATGGCTTGCTGGCCACGGACGGCCGCCTCGCTGCCCACGGCGTGGCCGATGGCGCGCACGGCGTCGGCGGTGAGGGTTTGACCCACGATGCCGCGAACATCATATGCCTTGAAAATCCCGGCGGCCGGAAGAGGGTAAGTCGCCATCGTTCCGCCCTAATGATGCCCTTGCGGGCGTTCGCCGGTGAACACATAGCGCGCGCCGCAATAGGGGCAGATGGCTTGTCCATCGCGCAGCACATCGAGGAATACCCGTGGATGGCGTGCCCCGGGCGGCGTGTCGGGGCGTGGGCAAGTCAGGGGGAGATCGCGGGCGCTCACCGTGAGCGCCGTCCTTGCGCTTTCAGATTCAGCCATTGCTGACCTCGTGGATCGCGGCGAGCCAGTTCTTGTGCTCGGGCACGCGCCCATTGACGACATCGAAGAACCGGGCCTGCAATTGGGCGGTGACCGGGCCACGGCGGCCTTCGCCGATCTTGCGATCGTCAAGCTCACGGATCGGCGTGACTTCGGCGGCGGTGCCGGTAAAGAACGCTTCATCGGCAAGGTAGATGTCATCACGGGTCAAACGCCGACTGATGACCTCGTAACCCAGTTCACGCGCCAGGACGAGGATCGTGTCGCGGGTGATACCGGTCAGTGCCGAAGCCAGTTCGGGCTCGATGATCTTGCCGTTCTTGACGATGAAAAGGTTTTCGCCCGACCCTTCGGCGACGAAGCCCTGGCTATCGAGCAGCAACGCCTCATCGTAGCCCGCGCTGGTGGCTTCGAGGTTGGCAAGCACGGAATTGGGATAATTGCCCGCGAGCTTGGCGCGCGGCATCAGGGAATTGATGTGGTGGCGGGTATAGGACGACACCTTCACCCGTATGCCCTTTTCCAGTGCCTCCTCGCCCAGATACGCGCCCCATGGCCAGGCGGCGATGATGACATGCACCGAAGCGCCGCGCGTCGATACCCCCATCTTTTCCGACCCATAGAAGGCAAGCGGGCGGACGTAGCAGGATTCGAGCTGGTTGGCGCGCACCACTTCCTTTTGCGCTTCCATCAACTCTGCTCGGGAGAACGGGATGTCCATCAGGTAGATCCGGCCGGAATCGATCAGGCGCTGGGTGTGCTCGGCAAGACGGAAAATCGCGGTGCCATCGACGGTGTGGTAAGCGCGCAGTCCCTCGAACACGGCCAGGCCGTAGTGCAGGGAATGGGTCAGCACGTGCGTGGTTGCTTCGCGCCAAGGGACGAGCTTGCCATCCTGCCAGATGAAGCCGTCACGATCAGCCATGGACATTTTTGAGTTCTCCACCAATTTGAAATGAGATAACCGGCGATTCTAACGCCAAAGCAGGCAAGCACGGGTAGCGACCGACCGCGGGCGGACGCAATCAGAAGCGGAGGAAAAACCCGTGCGTTCATTTCCAAGCTCGTCATGGCAAGGCGCGAAGTTCAAAGGTGAAGCATGCCAGGCCATCCGCGAACGCCTTCCTTGGATGCGTGATTGTGGGTTATGCTCCCGATCTCATCCGGAGGCCAGAGCATGTCCAAAACATACAGTCAGTCCTATTCATTTTCATATCATATTCCAGGCAACTCCCCAACTCCCCAACTCCCCAACTCCCCAACTCCCCAACTCCCCAACTCCCCAACTCCCCAACTCCCCGCAGCCATTCCGCAAATAGATTAACGCTGGTCG